>JACCZX010000280.1 GCA_013695705.1 Burkholderiaceae bacterium
ATGTACGACCACCTGGCCGACCTGGCCGAGTGCTGGGCCACCGTGACATGGGATGATGACGGCGGCTACTCGCAGGCCGAGGCTCGAGCTATCCGTCGTGACATGAAGCGTATGCGTGACAGGGACGGTGGCCTGCCGTGGGAGAACTGCGGGAGGGACTCATGAACAGGGCCGAGTTGGCGTACGCCATGGACGAGCTAGTGACGACGGGCGACATTGCCGAGAGACTCGGCGTGAGTCGGGCGACCCCGTGGAACTGGTCGGAGCGTTTCGCATCGTTCCCCCAACCCCTGGGGATGGTGGGCAAGGCGACGGTCTACTGGTGGCCCGAGGTCAAGGCGTGGCATCAGTCCCCGACGGCGAATCATCGCACCGCTCGTCTGAGCGGCGACAGCAGGGTAGGGTGAGTCCCGCTTGCGGCTGTGGGGGGCATCTCTTCGCCCCACACAAGGGGTGCGCTCTAACCGACTGAGCTATAGCCCCGCAAGAAACACTTACTGACCAGGAGGAACTTAGCATGAGCGAAGCGAATAGACTCTTAGGTAATGGCGCTGATCTAGAGATAACCGCCCTTGACAGGGCCAGGGCCACACGGCGCATGTACCGTTACCTAACCCTAGACCGTGACGAGGCCGAAGCTGAAGCCCAGCGTCGTGCGAACGATCGTCAGGCGTGCGAATGGCTGACATGGCTGACGAACCAGAAGGGCCGCACGCCCGAGACAGCCACCAACTATGCCCGTGTCCTCGCCAGGTTCCTTGACGACGTGGTGTGTGCCCGCCCGCTCGCGGTCGTCAGCGTTCCCGAGGTGGAGGAGTGGGTGATGCGCGACCGACGGAAGCGCGGTGCTCGAGACGGGGGGCCAGGGTCGCCCGCCACCCGTGCTCGTGACCTCACCGTCATCAAGGCGTTCTACGGCTGGCTCAGTGCCAGAGGTCACGTCCACCGCGACCTGGGGGCGCTGCTGGTGGCACCGAAGATCAGCAACCGCCAGCCCAAGCCTGTGCCCGACGACGTGTGGTGTGAGGTGTACCCGCAGCTCGCACCCACCGCGCAAGTCACCATGGGGCTGATGTTCTTCGCTGGTCTGCGGCGAGCCGAGGTCGCCGCGCTACAGGGCGAACACTTCGATAGTGGCATGCTGCGCAACTTTCCAAGGAAGGGCGGGGGCGACGACACGTTGCCTTACGCCGACATGCTGGGGATCATCGGGGACCATCTCCCCCACCTGCTCTGCGGACACACATCTCTGCAGACACAGAAGCAGTGGAGGGCGCGCGCCGTGCAGGGCGGCTCCATCTTCAACATGCGGCCCGACGACCTGAACGCGGCCTTCGCCCGTTGGCTCGCCCCCACGGGACATAGCTTCACGCCGCACCAGCTCCGTCACTCGTGTGCGACCAACATGATCCGAGCTGGGCTGCCGCTCGACCTCGTTAGTTGGTTGCTGAACCACGCCAGCATCGCTACGACCATGCGCTACGTGAAGGTCAGCGGCACTCGGCTGTCCGAGTGGCGGAACCGATGACTCTCGGGGGTGGACCTTGCACGAGGGGCGCTCTCGAGCGTTCTGGTTGCACCGCGCGCCTTCCTGTCCTTAGATCCCTACCTCTAGGTGCTCCCCCACTTCGTGTGTCCGCACCGCCAGCGAACGAAGTGAGCCATGAACCAGAACGTGTAGTGCAGCGCAGCGAAACGAAGCGTGTCAAGCGGATTCGAGAAAGTTGTGCTCTGACATGCACGTTCATCAGGGCACCCCACAGTCGGCTCGGGCGCAAGGGTGGGCTGTGGACGAATGAGGGTGTTCGGGTGTACTCGAACACCGAACAGTGTTCGGTGCGCTTCGGTGCGCCCTCTGCGAACCACAGGGCATGCTAAAGTCCGATCTGTCAGAACCGAATCATTCATCCACAGGGAGCAAGGACCATGGCACTGACAAAGACATGCCTGCGAGCACAAGCCAAGAAGGGCGCCGAGCTGCTCGACCACAAGCACCCAGGCTGGTGGAGGAAGGTGAAGACGACCGAGCTGGACATGAGCGAGTGCGACCGCTGCGTCCTCGGGTGGGTGTTCGAGGGCTCCTCCGACAACGACCTCGGCTACTGGTCGGGTGTGTGGGGGCTGTTCGGCTCTGGCGACTTTCGCTCCCCCTGGACGCATGGCTTCAACGCCGAGGGCAAGGCCTTCAAGGACGGCACCACCGACTTCGACGTGCTCGCCGACGAGTGGGTGAAGCGCATCCAGCAGCGCCGCCGTGAGTACCGAGCGGACCTGGCCCAGCGGCACGACCAGCGAAGCGTGACAGTCGGGAGCATTACATGATGGAACCGATTGTGCTCTTCGTCCTTGTCCTGTTCATCGTGGTCATAGCAGTGGCGGTGAGACGCTGACATGGCTCTGTACCCAGCAGCGATCAAGAAGCTGCTCCCCGAGAACGAGACACAAGCCAGGATCACGCCGAGGGCGATCATCGTCCACTCCGCAGGCGGCGGCTCCGAGCTGTACGGGTGG
>JACCZX010000307.1 GCA_013695705.1 Burkholderiaceae bacterium
CTGCCATTCGAGTCGTCGTCGAGGAACGGAGCGCCAGCGGGTCCTTAAGGGCCTGCCTGTCTGAGCGCAGCGAGTTTGCAGGCCCGTCGCTGGCGCGAGTACCGCAGAGCAGGCACGAAGTGCCCGACGACTCAGGCAGCGCCGCTACGCCAAACGCTTGCGCGCCGCGACGACGCAGCAACGTAGCAAATCGTTAAACCGCTTCCTGCGATACTCGGCGCATGAATCTGAAGAGCCTTCTTTCGCAGTCGCTGCGCATGACCGCCCGCGATTGGCGTGCCGGAGAGCTGCGTTTGCTGGCGGCGGCGCTGGTCATCGCCGTCGCTGCAGTCACCAGCGTCGGCTTCCTGGTCGACCGCATCCGACTCGGACTCGAACGCGACGCCACCCAGCTGCTCGGTGCCGATCTGGTGCTGAGTTCGGACACGCCGATTAGTGAAACCGTCGGCACGCGAGCCGATGCGACGCCATTGCAAACTGCGCTTACCGTGACGTTTCCCAGCATGGCAATCAACGCGAACGATGCCGATCGCAGCGCGTTGTCCGCGGTTAAGGCGGTGTCGCCCGGCTATCCGCTGCGCGGTTCGCTGCGCGTGGCCGATGCAGTCGGTGCGCCGGATCGGCTGACGCGCGAGATTCCCGCGCGCAATGAAGTCTGGGTCGACGGCCAACTGCTGCAAGCACTCGGCGCCGCGCCCGGCGACTCGATCAAGCTCGGAGAAAAAACATTTCGAGTCGGCAAAGTCATTTCTATCGAGCCTGATCGCGGCACGCAATTCATCAACTTCGCTCCGCGCGTGATGCTGCACATCGACGACCTCGCAGCGACGCAGTTGATTGCCAACGGCAGCCGTGTCACGTATCGATTGCTGGTCGCGGGCGAGCGGCCGGCGGTGCGTGCGTATTCGGATTTGTTGCAGGCGACGCTGCAGCGCGGCCAGCGTGTTGAAACACTCGAAGGCGGCCGCCCCGAGATGCAGCGCACGCTCGATCGCGCCGAGCGGTTTCTCGCGCTGGTCGCGCTGCTCGCTGCGATGATCGCCGCAGTTGCGGTCGCTGCCGCGGCGCGCCGCTTCTCGCTGCGACATCTGGATTCGTGCGCAATGATGCGCTGCCTCGGGTTGGCGCAGACCGACATTTTCCGTCTGTTCGCGCTCGAGTTTCTGATCGTTGGCCTGGCTGCGTGCGTCGCCGGCATGGTGGTTGGGTACGCCGCGCACTACATGCTGCTCAATGCGCTCGGCTCGCTGGTCAGCACGACGTTGCCGCAGCCATCGCTGCTGCCAGGTGTGCAAGGTCTGGCGTGCGGGCTGGTGCTGCTGCTTGGTTTCGCATTGCCGCCCTTGGTGCAGTTGCGCCACGTGCCGCCCTTGCGAGTGCTGCGCAAGGATATTGGGCTACCCACGGGTCGCGTAGCTCTCGGTTACCTCGCCGGACTGCTCGGATTTTTCGCGTTGTTGCTGTGGTCATCGAACGACTTGAAGGTCGGTACGCTCACCGCGGGTGGATTTGCCGGCGGCCTGGTTGTGTTTTCGCTAGTGGCGTGGCTGGCGCTGAAACTGCTGGCTCCACTGCGCGGGTTGACTGGAAAGCTCGGCATCTCGTGGCGCTTCGCAATCGCAGCAGTGCAGCGTCGCCCGGTCGCAGTGACCATCCAGCTTGTTTCACTGGCGGTCGGGCTGATGGCTTTGCTGCTGCTGACGGTAACGCGCACCGATCTGGTCGACGCATGGCGCAAGGCTGCGCCGGCGGACGCGCCGAATCGATTCGTCATCAACATTCAGCCGGACCAGGCGGCAGCCGTTGAACAGCAGCTTGACGCTGCTGGTGTGGCCGCGCCGCTGTATCCAATGATTCGTGGAAGATTGATCGAAGTCAATGGGCGCGCCGTAGGCCCCGAGTCGTTTACTGCCGACCGTGCGCAGAGACTGGTCGATCGCGAGTTCAATTTGTCATACATGGCGGATGCGCCGTCGCACAACCGAATTACCAGCGGCCGCTGGTTTGCCGACGGCAGCCAGGAGTTGTCAATCGAGGAAGGGATCGCAGAAACGCTCGGCGTCAAGCTCGGCGACGCGTTGACGTTCGACATCGCAGGCCAGCAGGTCACGGCGCGCGCCACCAGTTTGCGCAAAGTCAATTGGGATTCGATGCGCGCAAACTTTTTCGTCATCATGCCGCCGTCTTTGCTGAAGGACATGCCGGCGAGCTTCATCAGCGCGTTTCATCTTTCGCCCGAACAGGTCGGCGTCATCGGAGTGTTGCTGCAGCAGTTTCCAAACCTGACGGTGATCGACATGACGGTAGTGTTCCGCCAGGTGCAGGGCGTGATCGATCAGGTCATCGCCGCCGTCGAGTTTTTGTTTCTGTTTACGTTGTCGGCGGGCGTACTGGTGCTGTATGCAGCGCTGGCGTCGAGCCGCGACGAGCGCGTCCGAGAGGCGGGGTTGCTGCGCGCGCTTGGCGCTTCGCGGCGTCAGTTATCGCGCGCTCAAATGGCGGAAATGTTTTGCATCGGTGGATTGGCCGGCCTGCTCGCAGCGATCGGCGCCAGCGCAGTCGGGTGGGCCTTGGCAACCTACGCGTTTGAATTCGAATACGTTGTGTCGCCGTGGGTGTTTGTCGGCGGCATCGTCAGCGGCGCGGCCGCCGCATTGATCGGCGGATGGTTCGGACTGCGCGGCGTGCTGAACACACCTCCATTGGCCACGCTGCGCGAGGCCTAGCGCAGGGTCGGGTACTTGGCTTGCTCGCCTTCCACTAATCAAATTGGAGTGGCATAAATGGCCGAACAACTCGACGCAGCTCAAGATACCGAAACCTCAGCACCGGTGCAGCAACCGACGCCGCCCTTCAAGAAACAGCAGCAGCAGGCGCCCGGCCTGGAATCGGAGCTCGACCCTGCGCCGCGATACGACGCACCGCGCTACAAAGCGGCCGGCAAGCTGAAGGGGCAGGTCGCTTTGATCACCGGTGGCGATTCGGGGATCGGCCGCGCGGTGGCAACCTTGTTTGCGCGGGAAGGCGCCGACCTCGCTATCGTCTATTTACCTGACGAACAATCGGATGCTGAAGACACGCAAGCGATCGTCGAAGCTGAAGGTCGCAACTGTGAGCTGATTCCGGGCGATCTGGCAGACGCCGCGTTTTGCGATGAAGCCGTCGAGCGTACGGTAGGCGCTTTTCAGCGTCTCGACATTCTTGTTTCAAACGCCGGCCAGCAGAGCAGCAAGAAGCTCGAAGACCTGGAGGATCGTGATCTCGAGCGTACCTTTCAAACCAATATCTTTGCGTACATCCGCCTGTCGCGCGCCGCGTTGCGACACATGAAACCGGGTGCCGCGATCATCGCCACCAGCTCACAAACAGGAATCAAAGGTTCGAAGCACATGCCGGATTATTCGGCGACCAAGGGCGCCGTCAATGCGTTTACAAAGACGCTGGCGATGGAGTTGATCGAGCGTCAGATTCGCGTCAATGCCGTTGCCCCCGGGCCGGTATGGACGCCGCTCAATC
>JACCZX010000321.1 GCA_013695705.1 Burkholderiaceae bacterium
TTGCACAATTGCATGGCGGCCACGCGCGGCTGGTCAATCACGAAAATGGCGGTGCGCTCGCCACCCTTTCGCTTCCGCCCTGGCGGAGCGGATGAAAAAACCCCGGGACGAATCGAGGGAGACAACGAATCACCCGGGGCGGCAGAACGGCGGCCACGACGCGTTTCAACCGTGATGCGTTACGCCATCGATCACATTGAGCGCAGGATCAATCGCGCTCGCAGACACTGCATCGCTTTGCAAGTGGCCAGGGGCGGGCGCAGCCGAATACACCCGCCCCGTCGACGAGCCGGCCCACTGGCGCTCCTGCGGGGCTAGCGAGTATGCGTACGCGAACGCCATCGCCACACTTACCACGAGCGAGGCCGCCATAGCGTGCACGGCACGCATCAGGCGCAACAGCTGCACCTCTTCTTCCGACCGTAATTGCTGCTTGCTGAAATCGACCCGCATGGCGTGCCTCCGGTAGCTGACGCGGCTTGATTGCCGTTACCCCCATGGTGCGAGCGCCGCGGCGCGACGGCTATTGATTAAGTCGCTGCCGATTCACGACTTTTTCACACACGCTTCGCGCGGCTTTCGAAGCCGTTTCGCTTGCGCGCCGCATCGTTCGCTTCGCCGGCCACTGATGGCAGGTCCAGGGAGAAAGCGATGTCTGCAGTGCAGGTGCTAATTGATGGATTCGTCACTGCGGCTGAGCTGGCTGCGCTGCTGTTCGTGACCCCGGCAGCGGAACCGCCGCGCGCTGAAACACCGTTCCTGGCATCAGGCGCCGATCACGCACGCCCACTGCATCTGATGTCGAGCACACTTGACGTGCGGTTCGTAGGCACGCTGGCGGACGTGCGCGTAAGTCAGCGGTTTCGCAACGACGGCGACGACGCGGTCGATATTTCGGCACGCATGCGTGCTGCGGATGACAACACCGAAGCAATGAGAATTCGCCGCAACGGCCGCACCGTCGATCTGATGCAAATCGATTCGGGGTGCGACGATGAAGGCAACAGTGACGATGCTGCTGAGGCTGCG
This sequence comes from Burkholderiaceae bacterium, assembly GCA_013695705.1. GTDB lineage: Bacteria > Pseudomonadota > Gammaproteobacteria > Burkholderiales > Burkholderiaceae_F > JACCZX01. The sequence continues at coordinate 1,030 of JACCZX010000321.1, forward strand.
GCAACCGCCGGGCATGCGCGGCTCTCGCTCGACGAGATGATCGCCGATGCGATGCAGCTCTCCCCTGGTGAAACCGTCGCAACCGAATGGATCGTCACCCGGACCGCCCTGAACGCCGGGGGCTTGCGTCGAATCGCGCTACCGGCCTCAGCAGTCATCGACGCGCAAGCGCTGCTGGTGGATCAGGCCGATGCCCAATTTGTCGTGGTTATTCCAGATCGCGCTGCACGCGGCACTGCACGCCTTACGCTGCGCCCCGATCGCGCGGACGCTCAAATTATCGATCTCGGACCGCTCAACGGAACGGCGGCTGCGTACGTAATCCCGATTGCTGATCGTGCCGCGCTTCATGCGCTGGCTGCAGGCGCGATCGAGATGGAGACACGCACCTTGAACGGGATCGTGTGGTCAACCCTGCCGGCGCAGATTCGTGGCCCCGCGTCGGGCACGCTGGCCCACACATCGAACTAGGGGTGTGCGATGCCCAAACCATTGAACGCCCGCGTTGGACGCACGATGCCTGCCCCGGAATTCGTGGAATCCTCAGGCATTACCGAGATCTCATCTGTTTTACGTCGGCGCCCCGCTGGTCGCGGAAGCGCTAACGCCGTCAGGCTGCTGTGGGCTGCTGCACGTCAGCGGCTCGAGCGACTTGGCGGCGCGGTTGTCGCCTGCAACACGCATTCATCAACAAGGCAACCACTTCCGCGACCGGCCGCTGACCCCAGGCTAGCAACGTCGACCGCCTCAACCACCGAGCAGATAACGCTCGATGAACGCCACCATCGCGTAGAAATAAAAATCGGCGTTCGCCTTGCGCGCGAAACCGTGCCCCTCGTTGTCGGCCACCAGGTACCACACCGGTACGCCAGAGTCTCGCACCTTGCGCACGATCTGCTCGGCCTCGCCGACCGGCACCCGCGGATCATTCTTGCCGTGCACGACCAGCAGCGGCGCGCGTATGCGGCCGGCGTTGGCCAGCGGCGAGATCTGCTCGAGTACGGCGCGTACCGCAGGCTCGCGTTCATCACCATATTCAACCCGCCGCAAATCGCGGCGGTAGCTTTCGGTATTGCCAAGAAAACTGACGAAATCGGAGATGCCAACCACGTCGATGCCGCCGCGTAGCCGTCCGCTGTAATGCACCAGGCTGGCAAGCACCATGTAGCCGCCATAGCTTCCCCCTTGCACCATCACGCGCTTGGCATCGAGCCGCGGATCGGACGGTAGCCAGTCCAGCAGCGCGCCGATGTCCTTGACCGAATCTTCGCGCTTGACGCCGTTGTCGAGATCGAGAAACGTACTGCCGTAGCCACTGGAACCGCGCACGTTCGGTTGGAGCAATGCAACGCCGAGTTCGTTGATCAAATAATTGAAGCGGCCGTTGAAGCTGACGTTGGCTTGAGCCTCGGGGCCGCCGTGAATTGCGATGATCACCGGTCTGGGCCCGGTGAAGCGCGCCGGCGGCAACGTCAGCACGCCGCTGATCATGCGGCCGTCAAAGCTTTTCCAGCGCACGATCTCTGCGTCGCGAAAACTGGCAGGATCGACGCCTGCTGTGTCAGCCGTCGTCCAGCGCTGCGCTGCGCCGCTATCGGCGTCGATGCTGAAAATGGTGGCGGGGCTTTGCGGCGAATTTAACGTGAGCGCAAGCTCGGTGGTTCGCTTCTCGTGCCACTTGATGCTTGAGATTTGACCGTTCGGAACCTTGGGACGTGTTAATTCCTTGCCACTCGCAGCGTCAAACAATCGCAATTCGTCACGCCCATCGACGTTGAACACCGCAGCCAGGCGGCGCCCGTCTTCCGACAGCGCAAAGTTCTTGACGTCCCAATTAATGTCCGACGGAAAGAAGCGTAAAGCGCGCGTGTCGAATCGATATTCGGCGAGCTGTTGAAACTCACTGCGCTCGGTAGTCGTCACGTACAAACGCGAGCCATCAGGGCTGTACTCGAGACCGAAGTAAGTTGCGCGCTTGGCCGCTGCATCGGGCGCAGGCAACAAGCGCTCGCGCTTGCCGCTGCCAACGTCGATTCGCCACACTTCGGTCTCGGTGCGGCTCAGATAATGAATGACCACCAGCGATTTGTCGTCCGGCGCGAAAGTGAAATCGAACCAGCCGGTGCCGGGGAGTTCGGCGATGATGCGACGATCCTCTAGTTTCATCGGATCGAGCAAAGTCAGCGTCGTGCCGATCTGATCGCGCCGGCCGCCCTGAGCGGTGCGATCGAGCGGCACCGAAGATATCAGCAGACGCGTACCCGCCTCATTCCAGCTAAAACTGCTGCGTGTGTCCGGGTCCGACAACAAGGTGCTGGCGCGCGAATCGAGATCAAGCCGGTAAATGCGCGACGCCTCATTGCCGCCGGTGTCACGCGAGTAAATGACGAATCTGCCGCCGACACGATCAAACGATCCGCCACTGATCGGCTCGGGAAAATCGGTGAGCCGTTCCGGAACCGCGCCTGGCTTCGCGAGTAAAAACAATTGCGCGACGTTCGAGCCCGCGGCGCGGTGACTGATCAACATTTCGCTGCGCAACGGGTGCCAGTCCACGAAACCGTGGCCGCGAAAGTCGCTGTAGCCACCGACTCGTGTGGCAAGCGACTGCGGGATGTGCGGAATGCCTTCGCTGCGCAGGTTCGGATTCGGCGCAACCATCTCGGGTTGTGCGACTACGGCGGTTGCCAGAAACGCGAGGGCGGTGCAGATGAGCTGCTTCATGATCAATGACCGTTCGTAGGAATTTGCACGATACCGTTTGCGCTTATTTTTTGCTGGCCGCTACTGCGCTTCATTCCCAGTCGGCATTAAATATTTTCCAGCCCCCGCTCTCACGGCGCCAGACAGAATCGAAGTTCCAACTCTGACCGCGCTCGGGCAGCAAGCCGCTGCTTCCGCGTGCCACTACACGAACCTTGGCATGTGCGCGCTCGCCCTCGATGCGAACCTCGCTGACAACCGCATTAATGCTGATCTTTTCGTTGCGCAGATGGACGCCGTTGAGCAGCCGTCGCACCTCGTGCTTGCCGAACGTGCCTGACTCTTTCGAAAAATCGTCGGCAACCGAATCAAGAAACACGGTGGGCTCGCGCTGTTCAATCGCGCGCGCCATGGCGGCAATGGCCGAGCGTAGCTCGCGCTCCGGGTCAGACCGGCTGCAGTGCGTGACGGCTGCTGTGAGAAAGACGATCGCTGCGGCGCGCCCGATCACGTGCAGCGTCATCGGTCAGCCCAGGTTGGGGGCCAGCCAGCGCTCGAGTTCTCCGACTGATTCGCTTTTTCGTCGAGCGAGATCTTCCAATTGATCGCGGCCGATGCGGCCGACGCCAAAGTATTTCGACTGCGGATGCGAGAAATAAAAACCGCTGACGCTCGATGCCGGGCTCATCGCGTAGTTCTCGGTTAACTCCATGCCGATTTCTTCGGCGTGCAACGCTTCGAACAGAGCGCGCTTGACCGAGTGTTCGGGGCACGCGGGGTAGCCCGGCGCGGGACGGATGCCGCGATACGTTTCTCTTACCAACTCTTCGTTGGTCAGCGCTTCATCGGTTGCATAACCCCAAAGATCCCGCCGCACCCGTTCATGCAACATCTCGGCGAACGCTTCGGCGAGCCGATCGGCGATCGACTTCAGCATGATCGCGCCGTAGTCGTCGTGGCGCGCCTGAAACGCCGCCTCGCGCTTATCGACACCGATGCCGGAAGTCACGGCAAACAACCCGATGTAATCCTCGATGCCCGACGTCTTCGGTGCTATGAAATCGGATAGACACTGGTTCGGATTCGGCACACCGTCAAGCACCGGCTTGCGCGTTTGTTGACGCAACCCGTGCCACGTGAAAATTACCTCGCGGCGAGTCGCATCGGCATACAGTTCGATGTCGTCGCCTACCGAGTTCGCGGGAAAAAAGGCGACCGCTCCGTTTGCCTTCAGCCAGCGCTCGTTGACAATGCGCTCAAGCATTTTTTCGCCTTCGGCGAAAACCTGCCGCGCGTGCTCACCGACGACCTCGTCGGCGAGTATCTGCGGAAACGGACCGTGCAAATCCCACGTCTGGAAAAACGGACCCCAATCGACGTACTTCGCGATCATCGCGAGGTCGTAGTTCTTGAATGTACGGCGCCCGATAAACTTCGGCTTTGGCGGCACGGTGCTCGACCAGTCGATGCGCGTTGCATTGGCGCGCGCATCGTTCAGAGCGATTAGCTCGGGCCCTTTTTTTGCCGCGTGCTGCGCCCGCACGCGCTCGTACTCGGATTTGACGTCGGCGATGTACTTGGTCGCTGCGTCATCCGACACCAGGCTCTGGCAGACACCCACCGAGCGGCTCGCGTCCGACACGTAAATGACCGGCCCATTCGAGTAATGCGGCGCAATTTTTACGGCGGTGTGCACGCGCGACGTGGTGGCGCCGCCGATCAACAGCGGCACCTTGAAGCCCTGCCGCTGCATCTCGCGTGCAACGTGCTGCATTTCTTCCAGCGACGGCGTGATCAAGCCCGATAGTCCGATCATGTCGGCCTTTTCTTCGCGCGCCATCGCGAGAATTTTGTCGGCGGGCACCATTACGCCCATGTTGATGACGTCGAAGTTATTGCACTGAAGCACCACCGAAACGATGTTCTTGCCAATGTCGTGCACGTCACCCTTGACGGTTGCGATGACGAGCTTGCCCTTCGCGCGCACCTCGCCCCCGGCGGCAGATTTCTCGGCTTCAATAAATGGAATCAGGTGCGCCACCGCCTGCTTCATCACGCGCGCGCTTTTGACCACCTGCGGCAGGAACATCTTGCCGGCGCCGAACAGGTCACCGACGATATTCATGCCGTCCATTAACGGCCCCTCGATCACTTCGATCGGCCGCCCGCCGCGCGCTGCAACCTGGGCACGCGCTTCCTCGGTGTCTTCGACGATGTGCTGCGTGATTCCACGCACCAGAGCGTGCGCCAGACGCTTGCCCACCGGCTCGGCACGCCACGCCAGGTCTTCCTTGCGCTCCTTGCCGCCGGCCTTGATCGTCTCTGCCAGCTGCACCAGCCGCTCGCCTGCGTCCGCGCGTCGGTTCAACACGACGTCCTCGACGCGCTCGCGCAGTTCGAGCCCGATGTCTTCGTACACGCCGAGCTGACCAGCGTTGACGATACCCATTGTCATGCCGGCGCGAATCGCGTGGTAAAGGAACACGGTATGAATCGCCTCGCGCACGTGATCGTTGCCGCGAAAGCTGAAGCTGACGTTGCTGATGCCACCGCTGACCTTTGCCAGCGGCAGGTTCTGCCTGATCCAGCGCGTCGCCTCGATGAAGTCGACCGCGTAGTTGTTGTGTTCTTCGATGCCGGTGGCAATCGCGAACACGTTCGGATCGAACACGATGTCTTCGGGCGGAAAGCCGACGGTGTCGACCAGCAGGCGGTAGCTGCGCTCGCAGATGCCGATCTTGCGCTCGTAGGTATCGGCTTGACCCTGCTCGTCGAACGCCATCACGATGACTGCCGCGCCGTAGCGGCGCGCCAGCCTCGCCTGTTCGATGAACGGCGCCTCGCCTTCTTTCATCGAGATCGAGTTGACGATGCACTTTCCCTGCACACATTTGAGTCCGGTCTCGATCACGCTCCACTTCGAGCTGTCGATCATCACCGGCACGCGCGCAATATCGGGCTCCGAGCCGATAAGTTTCAGAAAACGATCCATCGCCGCGGCCGAATCGAGCATCGCCTCGTCCATGTTGACGTCGATGATCTGCGCACCCGATTCGACCTGTTGGCGCGCCACCGCGACCGCGTCTTCATATTGCTCATTCAATATCAGTCGCGCAAAAGCCTTTGAGCCGGTGACGTTGGTGCGCTCGCCGACGTTGACGAACAACGAGTCGTCACTGATCGTCACTGGCTCCAAACCCGACAGTCTCATCAGCGGCGGCACGTTCGGCACCACACGCGGAGCGATTCCCTCGATCGCCTGCGCGGTGGCGCGGATGTGATCCGGCGTGGTTCCACAGCAACCGCCCGCGATATTCACAAAACCCGATTGCGCAAACTCTTTGAGCAGGCTCGACGTCACGTCGGCGGTTTCATCGAAGCCAGTTTCCGCCATCGGATTCGGCAATCCGGCGTTGGGGTACACGCTGATGAACGTGTCCGCTAGATTCGCCAGCTCTTCGATGTACGGCCGCATCAGCGCCGCACCGAGCGCGCAATTCAAGCCCACCGTCAGCGGCTTTGCATGCCGCACCGAATTCCAGAACGCTTCTACGGTCTGGCCCGACAAAATACGGCCGGATGCATCGGTCACTGTCCCTGAAATCATCAGCGGCACACGTGCGCCCCTGCGCACGAACTCGGCATCGATTGCGAATAAAGCGGCCTTGGCATTGAGCGTGTCGAAAATGGTTTCGACGATAAGCAGATCGACACCGCCGTCGAGTAGCCCGCGCGCTTGTTCGCCATACGATGCCACCAGCTCGTCGAAGCTAACGTTGCGTGCGCCAGGGTCATTCACGTCAGGCGAAATCGATGCCGTCTTGGGCGTAGGGCCGAGCGCGCCGACCACGAAGCGCGGCTTGTCGCGCGTCGAGTAGGCCGCGCAGGCAATCTTTGCAATCTTCGCAGCTTCCAGATTGATGTCGTACGCGACATGCGCAAGACCGTAGTCCTGCTGAGCGACCGACGTTGCGCTGAACGTATTGGTTTCGATCAAGTCGGCGCCGGCCTCCAGATAGGCCTGATGAATTTCGCGAACTACATCGGGCTGCGTCAGCGACAACAAATCATTGTTGCCTTTTACATCTACGCCATGATCGGCAAAGCGGGCACCGCGAAAGTCGGTTTCCGACAGCGTGTAGCGCTGGATCATCGTGCCCATCGCGCCGTCCAGCATCAGGATGCGCTGCGAGAGCAGCTCGCGCAGCCGCTGTTCTAGATCAGAGACGGTGTCGTTGTTGCCGGAAGGGTGACGCGTGTTCATCGCGGGACTTTGCACAATGGCCGGCGATTGTAGGTGAAACGAGGTGCCGCTTCGCGCGCGCTACTGCATGAGCTAATGAGCTTGTTTGACTATGTCGCCGCTCTTTCCGCGATGCTCGCGATGAGCTGCTCGCGAGTCCCTAACTACCTCGGTTAATTACGTGCGTGATAAGTTTGACCGTGGAGTGGTGCGGTGATCGTTGACAATCGGTTCTAAGACAAATACCCCGCGAGCAGAATCGCAAGAAGCATGACCATCATCCATAAGGCCATGCTGCCGGATGGCCACGTGCGCGCGAGCAGACCCCGCGGGCCGTGTAGCT
>JACCZX010000325.1 GCA_013695705.1 Burkholderiaceae bacterium
GGTGAGCTGTTTGGTAGCGGCAGCACGGCCGCGGACGGGCAGCATCATCAAAAAGGGATTTTCGAGAGAGCGACCGGCGGCACCATCCTGCTCGACGAAATTACCGAGATGTCGCTCGCGCTTCAGGTTAAGTTACTGCGCGTACTTGAAACCGGGACTTACCTCAGCGTTGGCGCCACAAAACCAATCGCGACCGACGTACGCATCATTGCGGCGACCAGTGAGCAGCCAGGAAATGCGGTAGCCGACGGCAAGTTTCGGGAAGATCTTTATCACCGGTTAAACGTGTTTCCTATTTACCTACCTCCCCTGCGCGAGCGTGATAACGATCTGGAGATGCTGGCTCAGCTGTTTCTCGATGAACTCAATGCGACTGAGCATTCATCTAAACGCTTTACCGCCGCGGCAATCAATGCGCTTTATCAGCATGCGTGGCCGGGCAACGTGCGCGAGCTGCAAAACCATGTGCAGCGCGCCCACATTCTTGCTGACAGTTTGATCGACGACATTTCACCGCCAGACGCGGCGAACTTCAACGTTGGTGAGGATGACGTGATCACGGTGCGGATCGGCACCCCGCTCGATGAGATCGAGCAGCGAGTGACGATGGCGACTCTGGCGCGCTGCGGCAATGTAAAGAAAAAGGCGGCAGAAATTCTCGGCATCAGCCTGAAAACGCTCTACAACCGGCTTGAAGGCTATACCCAACGCACGCGCGCCGGTGCTGAGCGCATTACCGAGACCGTATAGGCGGGTTCCGCAAGCACTCTCCAAGCTGTAATCTGCCAATACGATGGCAGCGACTTCCGGGGCAACGATCGAGCGCCTGCGCGCGCCGCTGGCCATCAAGGTTATTGCTTTTGTTGCGCTCACTTTCTTGTTGGAGCGCGCGCGCGAAGTGGTGCTGCCAGTTGCGATCGCCATCGTTCTGACGTTTTTGCTCGCACCTCTGGCGCGTGCGCTGCGCAATCGCGGATTAAATGACGCGCTAAGCGCGGCTATAGTGGTTTTCGGGTTGCTGTTCGTGTTGGGCTTGCTCGGCAGCCGCTTGCTGGCGCCAGCGAGCGCTTGGATCGCGCGCGCTCCGACGTCGGTTCAGCAACTGATCGATTCTTATGAGCGCTTACGCGGCTCGATTCCTTTTATGGCGCCGCCGCAGGTCGCGCTCAGGCCGGCGGTAACAACACGCGGTCGACCGGCGGCAGAAATTGTCCCGGCGCCAGCGGCGCCGACCTCCGATCCGCTCAAGGACAAGATCGCCGTCGAAGGCATCGCGCTGACTGGTGCATTGATCAAGCAAGCCGCCTGGATCAGCATATCTACGGATGCCACGATTATCTTGCTGTTCTTTTTTCTGGCTTCCGAGCGGTGGTTGATGGCACGTACGGTGGAAGCCATACCGGCGCGTCGCGCGCGTGTCGCCGTACTTGGCGGCTTTCGCGCCGCACAGCGTGATATCGCGCGCTACCTCGGCACGCAGGCGATGATCAACGCAGGGGTGGGTATTGCGACCACGCTGGCGATGATGGCAATCGGATTGCCGAGTCCGATCCTATGGGGCGTCGTGATCGCTGTGCTCGGTTTCATTCCGTATCTCGGGCCACTGGTATTCATTGCGCTGCTGCTGCTCGCCGGCACCATCACTTTCACTACATTCGGTGACATCGTTGCACCGGCAGTGGCGTACGCGGTTATCAACGTGATCGAAAGTAATTTCATCGCGCCCTGGATCGTCGGCCGACGCCTCGAAATGAGTCCGTTGTTCGTTTTTCTGGCGGTAATGGCGTGTGCATGGATGTGGGGCGTGGCCGGTGCGTTCCTCGCAGTTCCGCTGCTGGTCATCATTCGAAGTGCCGCGCGACGGTCCAAGAGTCTGCGACTCTGGTGCGTCTATCTCGATCGTGGCAGGCCGGAGTTGCCAACTATGCGAGCGCTGCTTGGAATAGGATTACGGCGCAGACGCCGGCGTGGATTGGCGACGCCGGGCGCGCAAACAGAAGCGATGGCAGGGCGTGCGGGTAAAAAGCCCTTGCTACGCAAGGTGTGAGCCGTCGGTGGGCGGGCTAAAGCGCAAGAATGCGTGTTACGTGTGCGAAATAATTCGTGCGTAGAATTGGGTATATTCAGCCACGGGCGCCGCTACGAGCGCATTCGGCACGCAATTTGCTCAATCACACGCAGTTTGCTCAATCATGGAAAACCCGGGGAGAATTGCAATGAATCGTTTTCCAAATGGACTTCCTTTTTCGCTCGTGCCAGCGACCGACAAGGTCAGTCGAGAGCACACTGACCATCCTGACCGAGTGCCGGTCGATCGCCGCGCCGATCCCATCACGCGCCGTTTGCGCGTTCTGGTGCGCCGTAGTCTGAACGATCGGCCGAATTAATTTGTTGCGCTTGGCGCGCGCTTGCGTCTCCGCATAGGCTTTGTGCATGCGACAGAAAGCGTTTGGCATTTATGTTGCTTACGTCGTTAAAGAATCGTGCGCATTGCCTACATCACCGAAACCTACCCGCCAGAAATCAACGGCGTCTCCCTGACCGTCGAGCGATTTGTGCGCGGTCTTCGTTCCCGCGGGCATACGGTCGATCTGGTGCGGCCTCGTCAACGGCACGAATCGCGCCGTAACGA
>JACCZX010000328.1 GCA_013695705.1 Burkholderiaceae bacterium
GGTGGGGACGAGATTCGGCAGCGCTGAGTGACCACCGGTCGGCGCGAACGCAGATTCTGCGTACTGTGCGGCTGTTGCGTCCAGGCCGCGATCGATCAGTGAAGATTCTGGAGCCGCCGCCTGAGGATCGTCTGACGAGCCGCCGCAAGCAGTCAAAAGAATAAGCGTTGCGGAGAGTACTAATGCATTGCGCATGTTCTGTCGACTCCGGAGTAGAAACCTGGCGTACCGTAACTAGCGTTGGGCGCCCGCGTTCACTGCATGTTCGGCGCGGGCGATGACGAATATTCACTTGCTTCTGCCGAAGATCAGCCGTGGTGCGTGACCCCTTCAAGACGGTTCAGCGCAGGGTCGAGCGCGGGATGTTGGCTGGTAGCCTCCCTAGGCTCAGCGGCGCGCGCGTCGAGTGCGCCGTTGCCGCCGCATGCGACAAGCAGCAGGGTCAGCGTCGATGCCGCCATCAGGGCCGCCGCCGAGCACACGCAATTCGGTTGACCTTTGGCGAAACCAGCAGCTTGATTGGTAAAGTCGTTGTGCATCGTGCCTCCCTCGATCGCCGCGAACCGGCCTATCAAGGAGATCGCAAACCGCTAGGGAAAGACGACAGTGCAGCGAAAAAATCGCGCTGCCGGAAGTCAATGACCGGCGAGATCCCGCGCGTCGCGCGTCAGCGGGTGATCGTTTCCTGAGGATGCTGCCAGAATGACCATTGCCCGACGCGCGGTGGCGGCAGACTCGTCATCCTTCCGCTGCAGGCGTTGCGCCCGCGCTAACAACAGCAGCGCTTCACCGACGTGCGCACTCTCGGCGGGATCGCGCGCTAGGCGCTCGGCAACTTCGGTGGCGGCCTTCGCATTTGCCTCGGCTCGCTGGCCTTGTCCCGAAGCAAGGTCGACCTGCGTAGCTACCCGCAGCGCGGCCGCCAGCGGAAACGAACTCTTGCCCCCAGAAAGACCCAAGCGCGCGAGTTCGTCCTCGATCATGCGCGCTGCCTCCGCCAGGTTCCCCTGCGCCAGTGCCAATTGCGCACGCAGGGCGGCGGGCGTGATCGCGTGGTAGCGCCCTGGCAGCGCCGGCCGTTCCACTTCGACCCGCGTGAGCAAGCTTTCGGATTCATCCGGTCGTCCGGCCGCGAGCAGAGCTTGCGCCAGCACGAATTCGCTCGCGACGGCCTCGTCTACGTTCCCCCGCGCGCGCGACCGCGCGGCGGCCGAGGCAAGCACCCGCTGTGCACCCGACCAGTCACCCAGGCACAACATCAACTCGCCCCGCAAAATATCAAACCGCGGCGGCGGTTCGCCGTCGGCACTAAATTGGCGCCAGCGGGGCAGCAGCGACTCAACGATCGCAAGGGCAGCTCTGTATTCGCCCCATCCGACCAGGACTCTAGCCTCGAAGGCTCGGCTGCCGAGGTGGTCCATCGTGTCCGCGCGGCCCATTTGCTCGTCCAGTCGCTGCATGCGCCGACTCACCTCGAGACTGGCCGCCAGATCGCCCTGGTCGCGATGCAACAACCGAAGATATGACAACAGCATCGGATAGGTATTGCCCTTGGTGCGGCCCGTGCGCTCCGCCAGCGCAAGTCCATCGCGCGTGCGCTCGAGCGCTCGATCAAGGTCGCCAGTGGCACGCGCGATCTCGATCTCGCCGCGCAGGCAAGCGATGACGTTGCCCGGATCAGGCTCAGCGATCGTGGCGAGCGCTGAGAGCCCGGCTTGCAAATGCGCACGTGCACGCTCCAGCTGGTTTCGGCGAACTTCGGTGTCCACTGTATTGCAGGCGACACCGGCGATTACCCCCGGATCACCGACCATCGCAGCATGTTTTGCGGCGCGCTGCATCGCGTCGAGCTCCTTGTCGGCGTCGCCGAGCGTCATGTAGTGGCCGGCGATCGGCAGCAGGAGGTCGACCGCGATCCGCGGGCGCGTGCCGAACTGCTTTTCCACGAGATCAACACTGCGACCCAGAATCTCGCGCTGCGTCAACGGCCGATCGCCGCCACCCATCGCACCCAGTAGCAGATTGAACAGGTTCCCCTGCGCCAGCGCGCGCTCGGCCTGGAACAACGCAGCGTCACGCTCGCGCCGGGCCTCGAGGGCTTGCCAACTGGTGCCGACCACGCCCGCGAGCAGGGTGACCAGCAACGCCGACGCCGCGCCAACGGCAAGCCGGTTGCGGCGCACGAACTTTGCGATGCGATAACCGAGGGCGTCGCGCCGCGCACTGATCGGTTCATGATTCAGATGACGGCGTAGATCGTCGGCGAAAGCGCTCACGGTTTGATACCGCTCCGCCGACGACTTCTTCAGCGCCTTGGCGACGATGTTGTCCAGATCGCCGCGCAAGGCGTGAGCAAGTTTGATCGAAGTCACTGCACGCGCGCCTGCCG
>JACCZX010000333.1 GCA_013695705.1 Burkholderiaceae bacterium
ACGCAGCATGTTTAAGCCGCGTGATCAAGTGGCGTGCTCTGCCACTCTTTTTAAACATGGTTTGCAGCATCGCAGTTATTTTCTTGTGGTCGGAACTCTGGAGCCTCGTAAAAACGTGGAGACCGCAGTCAGAGCGCACGCAAGCCTGCCTGAGGCCGTTCGCCGCCAGGTCCCATTGGTTTTAGTGGGTATGAGAGGGTGGCTGACTTCGCGACTGGAGAGCGAATTGAAAGCGCCGGTTGAACGCGCCGAAGTAAGGCCGCTTGGCTTCGTGACGGATGACGAGCTGGCCGATCTTTATTCGGCGGCGACGGCGTTGGTATATCCGTCTCTTTATGAAGGCTTTGGACTACCGCCACTCGAAGCGATGGCCTGCGGCACTCCGGTAATCGTCTCAAACGTATCTTCGCTGCCCGAGGTCGGGGGGAGCGCGGCGGTAATGCATGATCCGATGGATACTGACGCCCTTAAAGCTGCAATGAAGCGCCTGATCGAGGATAAGCAATTCTGGCTGAAAAAAGCTGCTGCATCACTTAAACAAGCCGCTCTTTTTTCGTGGGAAAAATGTGCGGCAGAAACGATTGCCGTCTATCGCGCCGCAATGGCAGTTTGAAAGTCCTCCACCTTGGCAAATATGACGGCGATGTCGGCGGCATCGAGCGACATCTGCGCTCGCTATTGGGCGGCATGCCGCCGGAAATTGAAATTGTCAATCTCGTCGCCAATGACCGCAATACTTCGGATGAACATCGGCGTCATGCATACCGCACGGTTCGAGTTTCGAATTACGGATCAGTAGCAAGCGTCGCGCTGGCGCCGACGATGCCGTCGGTTGCACGGCAACTGCACCGTCAATACGGCTTCGATCTGGTTCATCTGCACTTTCCAGATCCGCTCGGTCATCTGACCGCAATGATGCTGCCACGTGTGCCGCGAGTCATCTCATGGCACAGCGACATCGTCAAGCAGAAAGGGGCGCTATCTCTGTATTCGCCATTCCTGCGTTCGTTTGTGCGTAGTGCTGATGCGTTGATTGGTGCAACTCCTCAACATTTCGAAACGTCTTTGCAAATTCCCTTGGGCAAGCCAGGACAGATACGAGAAGTCATCCCATATGGTTTCGATACTGGCGCACTGGTAGCGTCCGACGCGTCGCGCGTGAAGCGCAACCCATTGCCGCATCGACGGGGCGAGCACCCACTGATCTTCGCGGTGGGTCGCCACGTTTACTACAAGGGGTTCGACATCCTGATTCGCGCCATGCAAGACATCAGTGCCGACCTTTGGATCGGTGGCCGCGGTCCGCAGACAGAATCGCTGATGCGGATGGCGGCCGACCTGGGCGTGACCGATAAAGTTAAATTCGTCGGCTTCATTCCCGATCACTTGCTCATGAGGTACTACGACGCCTGCGATGTTTTCTGCATGCCTTCGGTCGAGAGATCAGAACAATTTGGGCTGGTGCAACTGGAGGCAATGTATTGCAGCAAGCCAATTGTCACGACACGACTCGGTACCGGGGTTGAGTTCGTCACGCTCGATGGCGAGACAGGGTTGCTGGTACCACCGAAGAATTCGGAAGCGTTGGCACATGCATTGCGCACGCTGCTGGGCAACGCAGCTCTACGTGCACGTATGGGTGCTGCCGGCAAGCGGCGCGTCGAGGAAGTTTTTTCGGTGGGGCAGATGGTTCGCAAAACGGTCAGTGTCTATCACCGCGTACTGGCCAGCGGGCAGACGGCATCCCGCGCGCGATAATCTGGCATGTACACCTTCTTGCCTCTCACCTATCTCGCGCAAGCCGCATTCGCCGCATTCGCTGCTGCATTGCTGATCTTGATGTTGCGGCGGCCGGCGCAACGCTGGCAATTGGTTGACGTGCCCGGCGGTCGCAAGCGGCACGCGGCACCGGTAGCCGTGACCGGCGGCGTGGCGATAACTTCGGCCATGCTGCTTGCGCTCGCCGCTTCGTTTTCGGCGTTTGGTCAATACGCAGCATTTTTTGTCGGCGCCGTAATCCTCGCGATGACCGGTTTGCTCGATGACCTCGGCGAAGTGTCGGCGGGCGCGAAAATGCTGGTCCAGATTTTCGTTGCAGTGCTGATGACGTCCGGCGGCGCGAATTTTCTGGTCAACCTCGGCAATCTGTTTGCCACCGATCCCATCAATACGCGGCTGTGGGGCATTCCTCTGACCGTGTTCGCCACAGTCGCAGTCATCAACGCCATCAACATGTTCGATGGTCTTGACGGTCTGGCAGGCAGCCTTGCACTCGTGATGCTGGTGTTCTTTGCAGGATTTGCGCTCACCATTGGCGACCTGAACATGGCCAAGATCGTTATCGTGCTGGCCGGTGCCATTGTCGGTTTCCTGTTCTTCAACCTGCCGTGGCCGATACGCGGTGAGCATCGCACCTTCATGGGCGACGCGGGCAGCATGGTGCTCGGCTTCGCTATCGCATGGTTTTCCATTTCGCTGACGCAGCAGAATCTAAACAACGTTCCACCGCCAACGATGTTGTGGGTACTCGGAATTCTGTTGATGGATGTATTTACCGTGACCGTCAGGCGGCTGGCGCGACGGCGCAGTCCGATGGCGCCCGATCGTGATCACATTCATCACATCCTGATCCGGCGTGGTCACTCGCCGCGCGCTGCTGTGACAATGCTCGTCGCAGCGAACGCCTTGATGGCGGCAGTCGGCACCACGTTATGGCAGCTTGGGGTTGCCGATTGGTGGATTTTCTGGTCGTTTCTGGCGGTATGCGCAATTTATTTCGCTATTTTTTTTATACCGTTCCGACTCTATCGACGGCGCGCGCGCACCGTTGATGTCGTTAACGGCGATGACGACGGCTGATCTACGTGACTGAGCGACAGGTTTCCTAGACGCTGAACCCTGCCTTCCTCGCAAAGTGCACAGTCGCCGCAACAAAACCTTCCTTCGAACCGCAATCGAAGCGGCGACCCTCGAAGCGGTAGGCAAACGTCTGGTCGAGCGGAACCATGCGCGCGATAGCATCGGTCAGTTGCACTTCACCGCCCGCGCCGCGCGGAATGGCTCGTAGATGCTCGAATATTTCCGGCTCGAGCACGTAGCGGCCGAGCACCGCCAGGGTTGACGGCGCTTCACTGGACGCCGGCTTCTCAATGATGTGCGAGATGCGCGATGTCCTGCCGTCGACAGCGACGCTGCTCACAATCCCGTATTTTTCGGTTTCAGCCCGCGGCACATCTTCCACCGCCAGCACGTTGCCGCCGCCGCGTGCCGCGCGCGCATCGACCAGTTGACGGATCACCGACTGCTCCGCATCGATCAGATCGTCGGCAAGGATGACAGCGAACGGTTCGTCGCCGACCACGGATTCTGCGCATAGCACCGCGTGTCCCAACCCAAGCGGCTCAGCTTGCCGGATGTAGACAAAGCTGTCGGTCTCGGGCGAGATATTGCGCACGACTTCGAGCAGTTCGAACTTGCCCTTCGCCGCCAACTCGGCCTCGAGCTCGGGCGCGCGATCGAAGTGGTCGGCGATCGAACGCTTGCTGCGGCCGGTAATGAAGATCATCTGCGTGATGCCGGCCGCGGCTGCTTCTTCGACCGCGTACTGAATCAGCGGCTTGTCGACGATTGGCAGCATCTCCTTCGGCATTGCCTTGGTCGCCGGCAAAAATCGCGTTCCGAGTCCTGCAACGGGAAAGACTGCCTTTCGAACGGGCTTCATCGTTACTCCTTGCTTCAACCACGCATGCTAACAAGTGACGGCGACGTCCAAGAGCGCGCAGCGCGATTGGACAGAGCGCCGTCACCCCGGCAGGTCTTAGAGCCGGCGCCTAGTTGCTAGGCTCCGCAGATGTCGACCTACGTCATCGGCGATCTTCAGGGGTGCTTGTCAAGCTTCAGGCAACTCAGTCTGCAGTTGCCTGCTGCCGATCGCTTTATCTTTGGCGGCGATCTAGTCAATCGCGGCCGTGAATCGTTGGCGACTCTGCGCCACGTAAAAGACCGTGTCGACAATGGCCAGGCGATCGCGCTGCTCGGAAATCACGATCTCCATTTGCTCGCTGTGGCCACGCAGACACACCCGCAAAAAAAAGGAGACACGCTGCACGACATTCTCGATGCACCCGATCGCGCCGAGTTGCTCG
>JACCZX010000340.1 GCA_013695705.1 Burkholderiaceae bacterium
CGCCTGCAGCGCGTATGTGCTGTGCTAGACGCGGCAGGCTTCGAGGCGATTCGGTCGCCCGACATCAGGCTCGACGTGTGGACCAAGCTGGTCGGCAATCTCTCGTTCAATCCGATTGCCGCGCTGACCGGTTACCTGATGAGTGAGATCGTTGGCGACGAAGACGTGCTCGATGTGATCCGCGCGATGATGCGCGAAGGCATGCAGGTCGCGGAACACTACGGCGTTCGGGTGCCGATGACGGTCGAGCAGCGGATCGACCTCGCGCGCCAACTCGGCGCGGCAAAAATTTCGATGCTGCAGGACCTGGACCAGCGCCGGCCATTGGAGCTCGACGCGATCGTCGGCAGCGTGATGGAGCTGGCCGAACGCGCTTCGATTGCGGTACCGACCATTCGCCACGTGCACGCGCTAACGCAGGCGCGCGCTATCTCTCTGGGAATTGGCGCGCGTTAAGCGCGACGAATCAATTCAAGCGTGGCGTCAAACAGCGGCGAACCGGGATTCGCGAGCTCGTCGCACACGGTCAGATGGTTTGCATGAGGCAGTTCCAAATGCCGCAGCAGATTCGTCGACCACTTGGCGCCGAATTCCGTCGATTGCCGCTTGAATTCGCTCGACTCCAGCGCCCCCACCGCAGTAATCAGCGGCGCGTCGGTCGCGCTTGGCATGTAGAGCGGCGACAGCGCACGTGCCCGTTTGGCATCGAGCTTCAGATCGCTATTGACGAACGATGCCTTGACCAGCGGCTGCAGATCGAACACCCCGCTGATCGCAAGACCCGCCTTCACAACATTCCGCGGCAGCGTCGAGTCAAATTGCGGCCATAACGCGGCCATCATCATTGCCGTGAGATGCCCGCCTGCCGAGTGGCCGGCGACGACGATGCGATCTGCGTTAAATCGCAGACGCGAGGCGTTGCGGTAGAGCCAGCCGATCGCCTTGAGCTGTTGGCGCACGATGTCTTCAACCGAGGTGTGCGGCGCCAGTCCGTAATTGAGCAACGCAACGGCTACTCCGTGTTGCAGCAGCGGTGGTGCGAGCCATGAAAAGTCCGATTTATCGAGCGAGCGCCAGTAGCCGCCGTGGATGAAGACGAACAACGGCGCGTCGCTTTGGTGCGCATGAAAGATATCGAGCTGTTCGACAGCGAGCGAACCGTATTGCAAGCCGGCTTCGCACGCACGCAGCCGCCGCGCGGCGGCCCCTTGCTCAGCCCAGCGCGCAAAAATCTGCGGGTGATCGCGAACCGCGGCGCGTGCGTTGTATTCGCGTTCGAGAAATGCAATGTCCGATTCCATGGACCGAGTTTAGCCGCGGCCCGGAAAATCATTGGTTCGCTGGCTTTTTGGACAACAATTTTGCCGGCGTATAAGATTGGTCGCTTGGTCGCTGCGCCAAAGCGGTGACGAGTCCTTAGGGGAAGTAGCTCAGCTGGGAGAGCGCTGCGTTCGCAATGCAGAGGTCGGGAGTTCGATCCTCCTCTTCTCCACCATCACTAAATGGCAGGTCGGACAGTTAGGTGAGACTTAAAGCATTACTTTGCAGCGAACGCCGCCATGTACCGTTCCAAACGCAATCGTCTCGGCAGTTTCGAATTTCATAGCACCGAGCTGCCAAGCGAGCGTAGTTTGGAGTTGTTCTAGCCTCGCACGCGATCGCCCGGCTCCGGGGCGAAACTTAGTTGCGAGTGGCCGTTCGGATTCCGGAACGGTCAACACGTTTGAATGCAGTTGAGCGACGCCCCTATGGTTGCCGCGACGCGGCTCGTCTAGACTCCCCGCACGACATAAAGCGCCTTCGCAGACAGGTCCACATTGAACCCAATCGCTGGACGAGGAGGCGAGGCTTTTGATGCGCAATGAAATGATCTAGAGCGCGCTAGTTGAAGGTGCCGTCGAAGGCGCCGACTCGCAAACCGTGGCTACGGCAACGGTGCGCGCGTTGACCCTGTTGCTCGAGGCGGTCAAGCCGCTGACCATCAGCGTGCGCTGTCAGCGGGCTTTGACCATCATGTCGTCAAACCTGCGGACCCGGAAGCGTTGCTGCGGCTAATCGACTCCGCCATGCGAGGGACTTATCCGACGACATCGGAGCGAAGTTCGGCATCTGGCCCGGCGGCGTAAACCGCGCGTTGACGCGTCTGGTCCCGTGATCAGGGCTCAAGCGCCCCAGCATCCAACTGTGGCTCTGGGCTGTCAGCTTTCGCAAAGAACGCGTAGCCGCTCTTTGTTTTCTTCGCTTGGTACAT
>JACCZX010000392.1 GCA_013695705.1 Burkholderiaceae bacterium
AGCATGGGACGACGCTTCCCGAAAGCGTTGTCACCGCTGCGAAGCGCGCGGCCGGTGAGTTCGCTGAAGGAGTTAATCGCGCAGGCCAAAGCAGACCCACGCCGCATCACCTACGGTACTTCGGGCGGCGGCAGCCCCGAGCACATGGCCGCCGCGATGTTGAGCCTGATGGCCGGCATTGAAATGGTTCACATCCCGTACAAGGGTGGCGCGCTGTCCGCGCTCGATGTAGTGGCCGGCCACGTTGACGTTGGGTTTAATACGATGCCCGTAGCGCTGCCGCACATCAAGGGTGGGAAGATGAAAGCGCTGGCGGTCACTGACGCGAAGCGCGTCAGTGTTCTGCCAGATGTTCCGACGGTAGCCGAGGCGGGCTATCCGCAGTATGCAATGTCGACCTGGTACGGCGTGGTCGTTCCTACCGGCACTCCGAGTGAGATCGTCAGCCGTCTGAACGGAGAAATCGCAAAAATCCTGGCGTTACCGGATGTACGCGAGCGCCTGGCGGGGCTTGGCGCAGAGCCGTTGGGCGGGAGTCCAGAGCAATTCGGACAGTTGATGCAAAGTGAAGTGACCAAGTTCGCTCAGGTCATAAAAGATGCCAACGTGCAGGCAGAGTAGGGAATGCGAAAGGAGCTACGGTCATGTACGCGGTCACGGTTCACATCCTGATCAAGCCCGCGTTCACCGCGGCCTTCCGCGAGCTGATGTTGAAAAACGCGCGGGCCTCGCGAACCAGCGAGCCCGGTTGCCGGCAGTTCGACGTGACTGTCTCACCGGACGACGCGAATCACATTTTTTTATACGAGATTTACGACAATGAAGCCGCTTTCGACGCGCACCGCGCCACCGCGCACTATCGGGATTTCATTAGCGGGACCGCGCCTTGGATCGTAAGCAAGAAAGCTGAGTTCTTTCAGCGAATCGATCCGAATTGACGCTTCGGCTGCCCGGCCGCAGCATATGTGGCTTCGATCAGTTATCGACGCGTTCAATTGTCAGTCCGCGTTGAAGCACGAGAACGCTAATGCCCGCTCTTCTTGGTTGCATCGCTGATGACTTGACGGGCGGCACGGACCTGGCGGGAATTCTCGTCAACAACGGCATGCGGACCGTGCAGATGATCGGTGTGCCGGAAGGGCCATGGCCTGAGGACGCCGACGCGGTCGTCGTGGCTCTGAAGTCGCGCACCAGCCCCGTGCACGAGGCTGTGACGCAATCGCTCGACGCACTGCGTTGGCTGCAAGCTGCGGGATGTGTTCAGTTCTACTTCAAATACTGCTCGACGTTCGATTCGACTCCGCGCGGCAACATCGGCCCGGTCGCCGAGGCACTGATGGATGCACTCCGTGCAGATTTCACGATTGCCTGTTCTGCATTTCCCGCTACACGCCGGAGTATTTATCAAGGCTGTCTTTTCGTCGGCGGGGTCTTGCTGAATGAGAGCGGGATGCAGCACCATCCACTGACTCCGATGACGGACGCGAACCTGGTGCGCGTCCTGCAGCAGCAGACGAAGCGGAAGGTCGGGCTGGTCGATCACGCTGCAGTAAGTGCGGGCGCTGGTGCCATTGCCGATCAATTCGCGTTGCTGCTAAGCAACGGGTGCAGGCTGGCTATCGTCGATG
The DNA here is from genome assembly GCA_013695705.1 of Burkholderiaceae bacterium. Taxonomy (GTDB): domain Bacteria; phylum Pseudomonadota; class Gammaproteobacteria; order Burkholderiales; family Burkholderiaceae_F; genus JACCZX01. The sequence continues at coordinate 1,629 of JACCZX010000392.1, forward strand.
CGATTTCCGACCGCGACCTCAAGGAAATTGCGGCTGCTGCTGCAGAGTTATTACTCGTGACGGGTGGCTCGGGCCTGGCGCAGGGGCTGCCGCAAAACTTTCGGCAGCGAGGATTGTTGAACGCCATTGCGGCGGCCGAAAGTATGCTGGCCACCGGCGGCTTCAAAGCTGTCATCGCTGGAAGTTGCTCGACGGCAACGCAGAACCAGGTTGACGTCATGCGCGTACATCACGCCGCGTTTCGCATTGATCCACTCGAGCTTGCGAATGGAGATGACGTAGTCGGTTCCGCTCTTAAATGGGCTGCCTCTCGCGTCGGCGATGAGCCTATTTTGATCTACGCCACGGCAGCACCCGACGAGGTGAGATCAGCGCAAGCGACATTAGGAATCGAAAAATCCGCTTCGCTGGTGGAGCACGCGCTGGCGGCAATCGCGCAGGGACTCGTAGCGCTTGGCGTCGGTCAACTGATCGTTGCCGGCGGCGAAACGTCAGGCGCTGTGCTTCACGGTCTCGGCGTGACAAGGCTGACAATTGGTCGCGAGATCGATCCCGGTGTGCCATGGACAACGACCATGCTCGAACGACCCAGACGGCAGGCGCTCGCGCTGGCGTTGAAGTCGGGTAATTTCGGCAGTCCTGATTTTTTCCTGAAAGCGTGGAGCAAGTTGGCAATGGTGTCATGAGCACGACAGCAAACGAGCACGTTCTGCGCGAACGAATCGTGATGCACGGGCGCTCGCTGTTCGAGCGCGGCTTGGCGGCCGGCAGCAGCGGCAACATCAGCGTGCGGCTCGACGATGGCTGGTTGTTGACGCCGACCGATTCCTGCCTGGGACAACTTGATCCGGCGCGGCTTTCAAAGCTCGATTGGGGAGGGCGTCTTGTGAGCGGCGATGCACCGTCCAAGGAAGCGTTTCTGCACCGAGTGATTTATGGCGAGCGCGTTAGCGCCAATGCAATTGTTCATCTGCACTCGACGTATTCGGCAGCGGTGTCGTGCATGGACGGACTTGATCCAGCGAACTGCCTGCCGCCGTTGACCGCCTACTTCGTCATCAAGGTCGGTCGCTTGCCGTTGGTGTCCTACCATCGTCCCGGTGACGTCGCGCTCGCGGAAGCGATTCGTAAAATCGCACGCACGCATGCAGCGCTGCTCCTCGCCAACCATGGTCCCATCGTTTCCGGAGTTTCACTCGAGGCAGCGATCTACGCGACCGAAGAGCTGGAAGAAACCGCCAAGCTCTTCCTGTTGTTACGCGGTGCGCCGGTTCGTGCATTGACGGAGGCGCAGATCGCTGACCTGCAGTCCGTTTTCAATCTGAAACACTAGGATGATGCCAAAGTTCGCAACGAATCTCGGAATGTTGTTCACAGAGCTTCCGTTCGAGCGGCGATTTGCGGCTGCCGCGCGGAATGGTTTCAAAGCAACAGAGCTTCTGTTTCCCTATGACCATGCGCCGCGTGACATTGCAAAGTGGCTGGCAGACAGCGGGTTGCAGAATCGCGGACTGAATTTGTGGCCGGGCGATTTTGCTGCCGGCGAGCGCGGTTTGGCGTCTCTTCCAGGCCGAGAGCGGGATTTTTGCGCAGCGGTAACTCGTGCATTGGAATATGCAGAAGCGACCAAGACGCCGACTCTGCACGCGATGGCCGGACTCGTCGCGCCGACGGGAGATCGTGCAACCCATCGCGCGGTATACATCGAGAACCTTCGATTCGCCGCGCGGGAGTTGGCCAAGACGGGCCGCACGCTTTTAATAGAGCCCATCAATCCGCGCGACATCCCCGGATACTTCCTGAACACGCAAGCTGACGCGCATGCGATTGTCGGGGAAGTCGCCGAGGCCAACCTCAAAGTGCAGATGGATTTTTATCACGCACAAATCGTCGAGGGCGATCTCGCAATAAAGTTCAGAAAACACTTCAACAACATCGGGCACGTGCAAATCGCCGGTGTGCCCGATCGGCATGAGCCCGACGAGGGCGAAGTGGAGTACGGCTATCTGCTGCGTCTGCTGGACGAAATGGGTTACGCCGGATGGGTCGGCTGCGAGTATCGGCCGCGAGCAGGTACCGAAGCGGGCCTCGGTTGGATGCGGCGCATGTCGGAAGCAGAAAGTCGATGAAAGTTTTGATTACGGGGGGCGCCGGATTTCTCGGGCGACGCCTCGCCACGAAACTGTTGGAGCGGGGCGCCCTGAAAGACGCGGACGGTAATGAGCACGCTATTGAGCAGCTGGTGCTGGTCGATATGGTTGCGCAGCCTGTCCCATTCGCGGACGCGCGTGCGCGGCAGCTCGTTGGCGATATCAGTGATCCGAAATTTCTGACGAGCGTGATCGACGCGGATACGGACTCGATCTTTCATCTTGCCGCGATCGTCAGCGGTCAGGCTGAAGCAGATTTCGAGCTGGGAATGCGAATCAACGTGGATGCGTCGCGGCGTTTGCTAGACGCCTGCCGCAGCCTGGGTCACTGCCCAAGGCTCGTATTCGCAAGTTCGGTCGCGGTGTACGGAGGCGAGTTGCCTGTGTTGGTGCTCGACAATGCACCGATTACACCGCAATCGTCTTACGGGATGCAGAAAGCAGTGGTGGAGTTGTTTATCAATGACTACACACGCAAAGGCTTCATCGATGGCCGCGTGTTGCGATTGCCGACGATCTGCGTGCGTCCCGGGAAACCAAACGCTGCCGCGTCATCATTCGCCAGCGGAATTATTCGCGAACCGCTGAATGGCGAGACAGCAATTTGCCCGGTCGGCGAGAACACACGTCTGTGGCTGCTGTCGCCGCAGACGGCGATCGAGTCGCTGCTTTTTGGTCACGACATCGCAGCGGAGGCACTCGGAACAAATCGAATCATCAATCTGCAGGGGCGCTCGCTGACGATTGCCGAGATGGTTGCAGCGCTCGAAAAGTCGCTGGTTCGGAAATGGTCAAGCGAATTCAATGGCAGAGCGACGCACGCATCCAACGCATCGTGTCGACCTGGCCCGGTGAGCTGGACACAGCGCGCGCACGCGCGCTCGGATTTCCGGGCGACGTCGACTTCGATGAGGTAATTCGCCAGCACATGCGAGATGGGTTGGGCA
>JACCZX010000425.1 GCA_013695705.1 Burkholderiaceae bacterium
GAGTAAATCGAAAATTATGCCGCTCTCATTTGTATAAAACCGGATGTCGATTCGGAAAATCCACAGTAGGCTGAAATACAATTGAAATTGAAAGGGAAGAGGATAAAGGCAGCTAGGTATTATACGACAAAAAAACTAAATAATCCGCTCTGGATGGATTATTTGGCTATTTTGTAATCTAATAACAGTTCTGCGTGTATTTTTTTCTGCCATTATAATTGTTCTCCTAATTTTTTATTGGATTTTCACTTTGAGGGTCAAGAATCAAACAATAGAGGATGCAGAATCAGGAAATTGTCTTTCTGCAAAAACAAAATCCTTTCGCGCAAACAAAAAACCATTGAATGCAGGCATGCGACCAAAGGATTTTATCAAGACAGCAAGGGATTGACGCGAAAGAGCAAAGGATTTTTGTAAAAAAGCAAAGGATTTATTGGTGAGAGCAAACCAAAACTAAATGTCAACATTTTATCGGCTTTGCCTATAAAGATTGGCAAAAAAGCCGCTTTTTAGCCAAGTGCCGACCTATCGAAAAAGTTGTCGGTTAAACTAATTCAAAGGATATCGGTTAAATAAATTAAAGCGGACACCAAAAGTCTGATTAAATCTGGCTAATAAGGAATTGAGCATTGCGAAAAGCGGAGACATGGGGTAAGTTTGAACAGAATTATATGGAAATAGTTTCCGTATAATTCAAAGTTCGGTTGCTCGTGCTAGTAAGCGCAGGTTGCGTAAAGTTAAAATGAACCAAAGAAAAACAATCTGGACATTGGCTGGCGTTACGCTATTTTTATTCTTTTTCGCAATTAGCGTTTTTCTTCTGTCAGTTTACTTTGGAGAACAGACAAAAGACCCAGACGCATATGAGTTTTTAGGCTGGTTTGCGATGTTGGGAATAATGTTGGTGGCTGGTGTTTTTGGGTGCGCTACTTTGGGAGTTTGGCTTTCCCAACGAAACAAGTCAGTTAAACTTTTTGAAGATTCGCAACTTTGAGTCTAAAATGTTTTAAGGAGCGTGGTAAATTTTGAGTTGCTTGAACTCCGACAAAGGAAAACTTACGAAGTTGCGTATTAAAAATCAAACTGTTGTTTTGGAAACGAGCGTGGTGAAAATAACGGCGCAACCGAACAATTCAATGGACGTGAGGGCAAAACACAGACGTTGTTTCGTTTGCCAGCTTGCGCGGTGTTTTGCCCCACGTCATTTCAACCGTTCGATGGCTTTCTTATAAACTCAAACGATGTGATTTAGCATCGCAGCTTTCGTTATGGATGTTCGTAATTATTCAGCAATTTTTGTTCTTGCAATTGTTTTGGCTTTCTCTTTCGTTGTTCGAGCGCAACGAAATTTAGAACCTTTGCCCGAAGAAATAGCAAATGTTGTTCTGAACAAACGAGAACAGATTGAGCGCGAGTTGACGACTTTGCAAGGAAATGAGTGGGCTGGCAAGTATCGTGCTAATGATGGCACGACAGTTACAAGTTTTCTCGATTGGTCGCCGACAAGCGGCTTTACAGTTTGGCGGGAAAACTGTTCGCGTCCGGGAATCGCTTGGGTCAACTATGGCAGCGCAAATTTTAACGGAAATTCATTGACGCTTTCGCCTGAACGCACTGAGAAAGGTCAACACACTTACACTTTTTCTTCTCCAACTCTTGTGCCTGTGAAATGGGACGAACAGCATTGGCTTATTCCTTCCGACCAATTAATTCTTTTTGCTTACGCAGTCAATTCCGGCTCAGTTGAAGAAATTGAAACATTCTTTGTGAAAATTGAAGATTACAATAAATCAAACAAAGGCTTGCCCGACCTTCCCAAAGAATACAAAAAATATTTGAACGCCAAGCCAATTCGAGCGAAGGTGTCTGCTGTAAACGCAAAAGATAGCGACTATCCACAGCTTACGGAACTTAAATTAAATGTTGGCAAAGCTAAAGGCGTTATCGCAGGAATGAAATTTTACTTAATCGGAGTTAAAGACAGATTCGCTTCAATTGAAATCACTGAAGTTCAGGAACATACTTCAATAGCTCGCGTCGGAAT
>JACCZX010000444.1 GCA_013695705.1 Burkholderiaceae bacterium
TGAAGATTGCACGCGCTGATCAAAAGGGTGCGGCCACTGCCGCGGCAGCTGCACGTGCCGATGAGGCGGCGGCGAAAGCGCGCGCCGTACGTGAAGAGCAGGAACGGGCTGCGCAGTTGAAGAAAACCAACGAAGCGATCCAGAAAGCGTTGCAGGTTCAAAGCAAGACGGGAACTGCCGCTCAGAAACAGGCGGAGAAAGGCACACCGACATCGCCGGTTCCGGCTACACCGATTGCTGCGGCGCCAGTCGCCGTCGCTCCGCCACCGCCCGCGCCGATGCCGGCACCGATGCCGGTGCCTGCGCCTGGAGTTGCAACACCGTCTCCAGCACCGGTCGCACCGGTTTCGCCGCCGGGCACGCCCGCGGTGACGCCGACGCCGATTGATAGTGCGAAGTCTGCGCCGAGTGCGGTTGTAACACCGGCGGTGACTACGCCGCCGGTAGTGACACCCGCGCCGGCAGTGGCCCCGCCACCGACCGCTGTCAAGAAAGCCGCGCCGCAGCCGCAGCCGCAGCGCGAAGAGCCGGGTTTTTTCTCCGATCTATTCAGCAACACCACAACGCTGCTCGCCTTGGTTGGCATCGTTGCATTGCTCGCTCTGCTGTTTGGCTGGAGCTGGTACCGCAAGCGCCGCGTCGAAGGCACGGATCGCTTCAAGGAAACCGGCGAGGGCGTGCAGGCAAATTCACTGTTCGGCGCCACCGGCGGTCAGAGTGTCGACACCGGAACCAGCACATTTAACTCGAGCTTTATTCCGGCCGCATCACAGCTCGATTCGAATGAAGTCGATCCAGTCGCCGAAGCCGATGTCTATATAGCCTACGGCCGTGAAGAGCAGGCTGAAGATATTCTGAAAGAAGCGCTGCGTCTGCAGCCTGACCGGCACCCTGTTCGCGTCAAGTTAATGGAGATCTACGCGCGTCGCGGCGACAAGACATCGTTCATGGCGGTCGCTGAAGAGTTGCGCGAGCGTACCGGCGCGACGGGCGAGGATTGGGAGCGCGGTGTCAAGCTTGGTCGCACCGTCGACCCGGCGCACGCGATGTTCGCTGGTGCGCTTGGCGCATCGGCACAGGGTCCGATCACCGACTTCCGAAGCGGTCCGAACACGCGTTCCAATCGACCTTCGACGTTGGGCGGAGGCGCCACGGGCGGACTCGATCTAGGCGGCTTGACGGGCGCCGGCGGTTCGGTCATGAGCCGCGACACGGCCTATTCAAACGTGCCACCGCTGACCACGATGGTGGTCGACACCCGCATGGGCAATAGCACCGTGCAGGTCGAAACCAAGATGCCGCAGGACACGAAGTTCTCCGGGCCAAATACCACCTCGGCGCCAACGACGCAGTTCCGCGCGACGTTGCCGGGTGCCGAAACCGGCGCGAGTGGCGCGAACGGCGTCGCCCGGCCGGCTGCAGCGTCCGCTGCGTCGACCGATTTCGGTTCGCTTGACTTTGATCTTGGCCCTACAAAAATGGGCAACCTCGACATCGCCACGCGCATGCCGGACCTGGATGATGCGCCTGCGCGCCGTGACGCTGACATCTTTGCCGCCACCACGCCGCAGCGCGCTGAACCGCCGGCGGTTGCCGACATCGACGTCGTGCTTCCGAAGGAACGGTATGCGGCAATGGCGCCGACAGCCGCCGGCGTGGCTGCGATTCCTGATCTCGATTTGAACATTCCGCCGCCGACCCGCATGCCGGTGGCTCCGAGCACACGCATGCCGGTCGCACCTTCACCGATGATGGAAGAAGCGCTGTCGCGCCCGACTGTCATTGGAGTAAAAGCCGCGTCGGCGATGGGTAACCTGCCCGACGAGCAGGCCGCGCGTTTGACCGCCAATACCGACCAGGCCACTGTTCCGCTGATCGACTTCGACTTGTCTGCGGTGAGTCTGGATGCAGCGACCAAACGCGGCGAAACCGAACCAGGCAGTGCACTAGCGCAGCAAATGGCGACCAAGCTCGATCTGGCGCGTGGTTACATCGATCTGGGCGTCAAGGACGGTGCGCGCGAACTGCTCGACGAAGTCATGCGTGACGGCACACGCGAGCAGCGTCAGAGCGCGGTCGACATGATCAAACAAATCGAGGCGTAGTCCGCCGGCCGCATTTTTCGCGGCCGCGGACGCTTTCGTGCGCGTAGCGCTCGGCCTCGAATACGACGGCGCTTCGTTCAACGGTTGGCAAACACAGGCCGATCGCCGCGGCGTGCAAGACGCTGTTGATGGCGCGCTGGCGCAGATCGCCGGTACGCAGGTCACCACCATTTGTGCCGGCCGCACCGATACTGGCGTTCACGCGCTCGACCAGGTGGTTCACTTCGACACCGCTGCCGTGCGTCCGTTGACGGCCTGGGTGCGCGGGGTCAACCGCTTTCTTCCGACATCGATTGCAGTCCGCTGGGCGCAACTGGTTGCTACCGAGTTTCACGCGCGCTATGGCGCACAGCGCCGCCGCTATGACTATTGGATTTACAACGCGCCGGTGCGCGCCCCCCATATGCACGCGCGGACGGGCTGGGTCTTTCGGGAGCTGGATGAATCTGTGATGCGTACTGCGGCGTTGCACTTGATCGGCTGTCACGATTTCACGTCGTTTCGATCATCCGAGTGCCAGGCTGCAACGCCAGTGCGAAACATCGAGCAATTGATAGTGCATCGGAAAGGGCCGCTGATCCGCATCAGCATTACCGCCAACGCGTTCCTGCATCACATGGTGCGCAATATCGTAGGCGCGCTGGTGCACGTCGGCGTTGGGCGCCGGCCGCACGATTGGGTCAATGAGGTGCTGCAGGCGCGCGATCGCGGCGCAGGCGCAGCAACGTTCTCGGCAGCCGGACTTTATCTCGCGCGGGTCGAGTACGATGCATCGTTTGGTTTGCCGGCTCCGACCGAGCATCCTTTCGTAATTGATGCGTACACGAATCAAGATTTGCGGGTTGACGCGCGAGGCTGATGTAGCGGCCGCGATCGCCGCGGGCGCCGATGCAATCGGTTTTGTCTGCTATCCCAAGAGCCCGCGCTATGTGCCGCCGCAGCGGCTGCGAGCTTTGAGCCGTGAACTTGGTGTGTTCACGGCGCCGGTGTTGTTGTTTGTCAATGCGGCGTCCGATCTGGTCGAAGGCGCGCTGGCGATCATGCCCAATGCGTTGCTGCAATTTCACGGCGCCGAGCACGAGCCCGCGTGCAGCCGCTATCAGCGTCCGTACATTCGCGCCATTGCGATGACTGAAGACGCCGATATTGCACATGTGCAGAGTGAATTCGCGTCGGCCACGGCACTGCTGGTCGACGCGCCGTCGGACGACTTCGGCGGTAGTGGGCAAACGTTTAGTTGGTCGCGCCTGCCGGCGCAGCGGTCCAAGCTGCTGGTCTTGGCAGGCGGACTGAACGCGGAGAACGTCGGCGCGGCGATCGCCGAAGTGCGCCCATATGCCGTCGATGTCAGCAGCGGTGTCGAAGACGCACCCGGGGTGAAGAGCACCACCAAAATGAAATTATTTGTCGATGCGGTGCGCCGCGCCGATCAGCGTTGATGAAGCCATACGATCTTCCCGATTCGCACGGTCACTTCGGGCAGTACGGCGGCATTTTCGTCGCCGAGACATTGATGCAGGCACTCGATGAATTGCGGCTGGCGTATCAGACCTATCAGCACGATCCAGAATTCGTAGCCGAGTTTCAGCGCGAGCTGAAGCATTTCGTTGGACGCCCGAGTCCGATCTATCACGCGCGCCGCTGGTCCGAAGAACTTGGCGGCGCGCAGATCTTCCTGAAGCGTGAAGACTTAAATCACACCGGCGCGCACAAGATCAACAACACCGTTGGGCAGTCGTTGCTGGCCAAGCGGATGCGCAAGCCGCGCGTGATCGCAGAGACCGGCGCCGGGCAGCACGGAGTCGCCACTGCAACAGTGGCGGCGCGCTACGGGATGGAGTGCGTTGTCTACATGGGCCAGGACGACATGGCGCGTCAGGCCGCCAATGTGTATCGCATGAAGCTGCTGGGTGCGACGGTGGTGCCTGTAACAAGCGGTAGCCGCACCTTGAAGGACGCGCTCAACGAAGCGATGCGCGACTGGGTCACTCACGTTGAAAATACTTTCTACATCATCGGCACTGTCGCCGGGCCGCATCCCTATCCGATGATGGTGCGCGACTTCAACTCGGTGGTCGGCAAGGAATGCATCGAACAAATGCCGGAGATTGCGGGTCGCCAGCCCGACGCAGTGATTGCGTGCGTCGGTGGCGGCAGCAATGCGATGGGAATTTTTTACGACTACATCGCGCACAAGGATGTGAGGCTGATCGGCGTCGAGGCGGCGGGCGAGGGCCTTGGGGGCATGCGTCACGCTGCCAGCCTGCAGTGCGGCACACCCGGCGTGCTGCACGGCAACCGCACCTACCTGCTGCAAAACGACGACGGCCAGATTATGGAAACACATTCCGTCAGCGCCGGCCTTGACTACCCGGGCGTCGGCCCCGAGCATGCGTGGTTGAAGGACGAAGGCCGTGCCGAGTACGTCGGCGCCACCGATGACGAGGCTCTGAAAGCATTTCACGATTGTTGCCGCATTGAGGGAATTATTCCGGCACTTGAATCGAGTCACGCGCTGGCGCACGCGACCCGCATCGCGCAGTCGATGCCGCGGGAATCGATTCTGCTGGTGAACCTCTCGGGGCGCGGCGATAAGGATTTGCACATCGTTGCCGAACGCAGCGGCATGAAGTTCTGATGTCGCGCATCGAGGCTCGCTTTTCGCAGCTTGCGATTCAAAGCCGCAAGGGATTGATTCCATACATATGCGCGGGCGATCCGTCGCACGCATCGACGGAACCGCTGATGCACGCGCTGGTGCGTGGCGGCGCCGATGTGATCGAGCTTGGTGTTCCGTTTTCGGATCCGATGGCCGATGGTCCGGTAATACAGCGCGCGGCTGAACGTGCTCTACGCAATGGCGTCGGCTTGAAAGGGACGCTCGAGATCGTTGCCGGGTTTCGCCGGGGAGATTCAACGACGCCGGTGGTGCTGATGGGCTACGCCAATCCGATCGAACGCATGGGCTGCGGTGCATTCGTCAGCGCGGCCAGCGTGGCGGGCGTGGACGGTGTTTTGGTCGTCGACTATCCGCCGGAGGAAGCGCTCGATTTTTCGAACGCGTTGCGTGCTGCGAACATCGACCCGATCTTCATGCTGACGCCCACCACCAGCGACGAGCGCATTGCGGCGATAGCGAGTCAGGCGTCTGGGTATCTGTATTACGTGAGCCTGAAGGGGATCACCGGCGCCGGGCATCTCGATGTCGCGAGTGTTGTCGCTCGCATGCCGACCATTCGGCGTCACACCAGCCTGCCAGTAGCAGTTGGATTCGGAATTAGGGATGCGGCGAGCGCCCAGGCGGTGGCCAAAGTGGCCGATGCAGTCGTCATCGGATCGCGCATTATTGAAGAGCTGGAAAATGCGCCGGCAGTTCGCGCGGTGCCTGCGGTCGAACGGCTTGTCGGCGTTATTCGCGATGCGATCGACAATCCGCAGTTAATCAAAGCGGCATAACGAGCACGGAGACACCGATGAGCTGGATCGACAAGATTCTGCCGCCGCGCATCAAGCGTGAGGAGGGCGCAGCACGCAAGACGGTGCCCGAGGGTTTGTGGACCAAGTGTCCCGGTTGCGAAGCGGTTTTATATACGGCGGAACTGCAGAAGACGTTGTTCGTCTGCCCCAAGTGCGGGCATCACATGCGTATTGGCGCACGCGCACGGATCGATGCGCTGCTTGACGCCGAAGGACGCTATGAGATTGGACAGGAGATCGTGCCGATCGACGCGCTGAAGTTTCGCGACAGCCGGAAGTATCCCGAACGGCTGCAGCAGGCGATGGAAGATACCGGCGAGACCGACGCGTTGATCGTGATCGGCGGCTCGATTCGCGCGTTACCCTTGGTCGCTGCGTGTTTCGAGTTCGACTTCATGGGCGGCTCGATGGGCTCGGTAGTCGGCGAGCGTTTCGTGCGTGGCGTGCAGACTGCGATTGAGCAGAAGGTTCCGTTTGTATGCATCACGTCGACCGGTGGCGCGCGCATGCAGGAAGGTTTGCTGTCGTTGCTGCAAATGGCGAAAACTACATCAATGATTGGGCGACTGGCCGATGCGAAGTTGCCGTTTATCAGCGTGCTGGCCGATCCCACGATGGGCGGTGTGTCGGCAAGCTTCGCGTTCCTGGGCGACGTGGTGATCGCCGAGCCTAAAGCGCTGATAGGATTCGCGGGTCCGCGCGTGATCGAACAAACCGTGCGTGAAAAGTTGCCCGAGGGCTTTCAGCGTTCCGAATTTCTGCTGACCAAAGGCGCTGTCGACATGATTGTCGATCGGCGCCAGATGCGCGACGAGATCGCGCAATTGCTCGCGCTGCTGCTCAGGCAGCCGATGGAAGCATTGTCGTAGCCAGCACGGAAAAGACATCGCTCGAAGGTTGGCTGGCACGCATCGAGCAGTTGCATGCCAAGCCGATTGATCTGGGGCTTGATCGTGTACGCACCGTTGCGGATCAGCTCGGCCTGCGGTTCAACATTCCGATCTATGTTGTGGCCGGCACCAACGGTAAGGGTTCGACGTGCGCAATGCTTGATGCCATCCTGCGCGCCGCCGGCTATCGCGTCGGTCTGTACACGTCTCCACATCTGTTGCGGTTCAACGAGCGTGCTCGCATCGACGGTTCGGATGCACCCGATGATTCGTTGATCGAGCAATTCGAAGCGGTCGAAGCCGCGCGCGGTGGCACCACGCTGACCTATTTTGAATTCTCAACGCTCGCCATCCTGCGCCTTTTCTCGCGGTCGCAGCTCGATGCTGCTGTTCTCGAAGTGGGCCTCGGCGGCCGGCTCGATGCGGTCAACATCGTGAATGCCGACGTTGCCATCGTCACTTCGGTGGCGGTCGATCACGTCGAATACCTCGGTGCAACGCGCGAGATGATCGGCAGCGAAAAAGCGCACGTCTATCGCAGCGGGCGTCCGGCGATATGCAGCGACCCTCAACCGCCACAGTCACTGCTCGCGCATGCACAAGCGATCGGCGCCGATCTGTGGCGCTTTGGACGAGACTTCAACTATCAGGGCGACCGGCAACAGTGGGCGTATGCGGGCCGCCATCTGCGGCGCGCCAGCCTGCCGTACCCGGCACTGCGCGGAGCCAACCAGCTGCTCAACGCGGCCGGTGTGCTTGCTGCCCTGGAGGCTACGGCATCGCGCCTTCCGGTTTCACAACAAGCTGTCCGCCATGGATTGCTGACCGTACAACTGCCCGCACGGTTTCAGGTATTGCCGGGAAGCCCAGTGGTCGTGCTCGACGTGGCGCACAACCCGCACGCCGCTGCCGTGCTTGCTCAGAATCTCGACATGATGGGGTTTTATCCGAGAACTCACGCCGTATTCGGTGCGCTGCGTGATAAAGACATCACTGGCGTGGTCGAGAAGGTGAAGGAAAAAATAGATCACTGGTACGTTGCGCCGACCACGGGCCCGCGCGGCACAAGCGCCGCCGAAATCGCGAGCTGTATCTGCACAGTCGCGCCACAAAGCGCGGTGATCGAGTGCGCAACCTTTGCTGACGCGCTGAGTGCCGCGATGGAAAGCGCGGCGCCCGATGATAGAATTTTGGCGTTCGGTTCTTTTTTGTCCGTGGCCGCAGTGATGCGCGCGCTGCAAGCGGTGCGTGCTGTGCCAACACCAACACCGCAATAGCGCCGGTCCTGTACGGAGTTCTATGGCCTTGGCCTTCTGGCGCCGCAAGAAAACTTCAACCGATGCTCGGTCGCAGCGGCGTAGGGCGGCTGCGAACGCGGGCGCCGGCGCCGTCGACGAAGAAACCGGGGGCGTCGACCCGGCCGATGTAGTGCGCGTGCGTGCGCGTCGCAGGCTGATCGGGGCCGCGGCACTTCTGCTGATCGTCGCCGTAGTAGTCCCCATGCTGCTGGACCCCGAGCCGAGGCCTGCAGCTGACAACATTGCGATCGACATCCCGAGCGAGAGGATTCCGTTCACGCCGCGCCTGACATTGCCGCCGGTGCCGTCACCCGCCAATGTTCCGATCGCGCCGCCACCCGACGTTGCGCCGTCCGCTGAGAGAGCCGAGGAGCCGCCGATCAAGGCGGTCGAAGCAAAAAAAAGCGAAAAAATTGATGAGCAGCGAGCGCGCACGCTGCTCGAGGGCACGGCCAGCGTCAAACCAGTGGTCGCGACGGAAAAAGGTGTGCGGTTTGCGGTGCAGGCCGCCGCGCCAGCCAATGAGACTGCTGCGCGCGATCTTGCCGAGCGCCTGAAAAAGGCGGGTCTGGCTTCCTATACGGAAAAGGTCGATACCAAACAGGGCGCGCGGTATCGCGTGCGCCTAGGTCCGTATGTATCACGGGATGAAGCGGATAACGTTCGGAATCGCTTGAAAGAACAGGGCATCGCCGCCAACTTGGTCACTCTCTGAACAGGCTCACAATGCGCATAGCAGGCAGCGAACAAAGGATTTGTCGATGTGCGGCATAGTCGGCGTTGTCGCTACAGGGCCGGTCAATCAGCTGCTCTATGACTCGCTGCAGCTGTTGCAGCACCGGGGTCAGGACGCGGCCGGGATCGCAACCGGCTCGGGCAGCACGTTTTCGATGTGGAAGGGCCAGGGCATGGTGCGGGAAATTTTCCGCACCCGGAACATGCGCAACCTCACCGGCAATGTCGGCATTGCGCATGTTCGTTACCCGACCGCGGGTTCGGCATTCAGTGTCGAAGAAGCGCAGCCGTTTTACGTGAACGCACCGTTTGGCATCACGCTTGGGCACAACGGCAATCTGACCAATGCCGAGCAGCTTAAGAGCGAGATGTTTCGCCTCAATCGGCGCCACATCAACACCAATTCCGATTCGGAGATTCTGCTCAATGTGCTGGCGCACGAGCTGCAGGAAGGCACGTCGAGTTACACGCTCGATCCAGCCACGATATTTCGCGCAGTTGAAGCGTTGCATCGGCGCGTGCGCGGCGCGTATGCGTGCGTGGCACATATCGCCGATCACGGCATTCTCGCGTTTCGCGATCCTTACGGGATTCGTCCACTCGTCTACGGAGTCAATGAAACCGACGCCGGCACCGAATATATGGTTGCCAGCGAGTCGGTGGCGCTCGAAGGCCTCGGTTTCAAGTTCGTGCGCGATGTTGCGCCGGGCGAGGCGATCTTCATCGACGTCGATGGAAATTTTCATTCGCAACAGTGTGCTGAAAATTCGACGCTTAACCCCTGCATCTTCGAGTACGTTTACTTTGCGCGCCCGGACTCGGTGATGAACGGCGTCAGCATCTACAGCGCCCGCCTGAAAATGGGCGAGTATCTGGCGGAAAAAATCCGCAAGCAGTTGCCGACCGGCGACATCGACGTAGTGATGCCGATTCCCGAGACGTCAAGGCCGGCAGCGATGCAGCTTTCCGCAATGCTGGGGCTCGAATTTCGCGAGGGTTTTTTCAAGAACCGCTACGTCGGCCGCACCTTCATCATGCCGGGACAAGCGGTGCGCAAGCGCAGCGTTCGGCAAAAGCTTAGTGCGTTGCCAACCGAGTTCAAGGGCAAGAACGTATTGCTGGTCGACGACTCGATCGTGCGCGGAACGACATCGCGCGAGATCGTGAACATGGCGCGCGAAGCCGGCGCCAACAAGGTTATTTTCGCCTCAGCCGCGCCGCCCGTACGCTATCCGAACGTTTACGGAATCGACATGCCAACACGCCAGGAATTGATCGCGCATGATCGCTCGGATGAAGAGATACGCCGTTTGATCGAAGCCGACGGGTTGGTGTATCAGGACATCGATGCGATGAAGCGATCGGTCTCCGGCCTTGGCCCGCATCTGACCAATTTCGAAGCGAGCTGTTTCGACGGAATCTACGTGACCGGCGACGTGACGCCCGAGTATTTGAACCGGCTCGAGGCTGCGCGCGAGCTGGCGTCGAATGCCGAGAGCGACCCTTATTCTCAATTGAACCTCAACCTCGCGCAGGCCGACTGATGGAAGTGTGGTTGAAGTAGGTATCATTCGCCTACGCGCCGATTTGAGTCAGCTTGCGGGCGCTTAACAAATACGGCTAAAGCGATGGTGACAAACACCCGCCAAGGCTGATTTTCCAGTGAGGCGGGTTTTTTTATGTCCGAACGCATCGACGAGCCGCACGGGCCATCCGATTTCGCAACGCGAGCCGTGCGCTCCGGAACCCAGCGCTCCCAATTTAATGAGCACAGTGAGGCGCTTTTTCTAACGTCGAGCTTCGTATTCGACAATGCGGCGCAGGCGGCAGCGCGCTTTTCGGGTGCCGAAGCCGGCAACGTCTATTCGCGCTTCACCAATCCAACGGTAACGATGTTCGAGCAGCGCCTGGCTTCGCTCGAGGGCGCGGAGGACTGCCTCGCAACCGCGTCGGGCATGGCGGCGATCATGGCGACAGCCCTGGCAACCCTGCGCGCCGGTGATCACGTGATCTGTGCCGCCAATGTGTTCGGAGCAACAATTCAGCTTTTTTCCAACGTGCTGTCGCGGTTCGGCATCGCGGTCAGCTATGTCGATGCGACCAGCGTCGATGCCTGGCGCGCAGCGGCCACTGCGCACACCCGCTTGCTGTACTGCGAGACGCCGTCGAATCCATTGATGGAGATCGTCGATCTGCACCAGTTCGGCAGAATTGCGCGCGAGATCGGCGCCGTCTCAGTGGTCGACAATTGTTTTTGCACGCCGGCGTTGCAGCGACCTTTTGAGTTCGGAATCAACGTGGTGATTCACTCGGCCACCAAGTATCTGGACGGCCAGGGGCGCGTACTGGGCGGCGCCGTGCTTGGCTCGAAGGCATTCATCCGCGACCAGTTGCTGCCCGTGCTTCGCAGCAGCGGCCCCAGCCTGTCGCCGTTCAATGCGTGGGTGTTGCTAAAAGGGCTCGAGACCCTCGCGATTCGCATGCGTGCGCAAAGTGACTCTGCGCAAGCGTTGGCAGAATGGCTCGAGCGCCGGCCTGAAGTGGCTCGTGTTTATTATCCCGGCCTCGAGTCGCATTCGCAGACGGCTCTGGCCCGAAAGCAACAATCGCAATCTGGCGCAGTCCTCGCATTCGAGGTCAAGGTCCAGGCGTCGCCGCCGCGCGCGCAAGCTTGGCGCGTCATCGACTCAGTTCGCATGATGTCGATCACCGCCAACCTCGGCGACACTCGCTCGACCATCACTCATCCTGCGACCACGACGCACGGCCGGCTTGCGGCCGAAGATCGCGCGCGTGCCGGTATCAGCGAGGCGCTGATACGGATCGCAGTAGGGCTCGAATCCGTCACTGATTTAAAGCGCGACTTGGCGCAGGCGCTTGCTTGCTGTTCCAGCTAGCTGGTTGGCTCTGGCCGGTATTCGGCGCCCCAGCTCGAATTGACCCGCCGAAGGTAGCGCCGTACAATCCTGACCAAATTAATCGGGAATTATTGGGGCGGAAGCGGGTCCTACTCACGCCTCGAACCAAGTACCTAGCTGCTACTTAGAACCGTAATGAGACTGACTACGAAAGGCCGCTTTGCCGTCACCGCGATGATCGATATCGCGATGCGCCAACACGACGGGCCGGTTACGTTGGCGAGCATCAGCGAGCGGCAAAGGATTTCGCTGTTGTACCTCGAACAGCTGTTCGGAAAGTTGCGTCGGCGACAATTGGTAGCGAGCACGCGCGGCCCCGGCGGCGGCTATCAGTTGCAGCGCGCGATGGATCAGACGACGGTGTCTGACATCATTTTTGCGGTCGATGAGCCGCTGGACGCGACGCAGTGCGGTGGTAAGGAAAACTGTCACGATGATCAGCGGTGCATGACGCACGAACTGTGGGCAAATCTGAATTCGCGCATGCTTGATTATTTAAATTCGGTGACCTTGGCCGATCTGGTCGCCCAGCAGGCTGAAAAAGCAAAACGTGGCAGCACAACGGTCGCGGTTCTGCACGATAGCCGCCTGCGGCGAGCGCATAAAGCGCAAAGCCGCGTCGGCAATCGGGCGTGAGGCGGGCGATGCAGCTTCCAATTTATCTCGATTACTCATCAACTACGCCGGTGGATCCGCGCGTGGTCGACGCGATGATTCCCTGGTTACGCAACAATTTCGGAAACCCTGCGTCGCGCAGCCATTCCTTTGGGTGGACCGCTGAAAAGGCGGTCGACGACGCGCGCAACCAGGTTGCCGCGTTGGTCAACTGTGATCCACGCGAATTGATCTGGACCTCGGGCGCCACCGAGTCGATCAATCTCGCGTTAAAAGGCGTGGCGCATTTTTATAAGGACAAGGGCAAGCATCTTGTGACAGTCAAGACCGAGCACAAGGCGACGCTCGACACGATGCGCGAGCTCGAACGCGAAGGTTTCGAAGTCTCGTATCTGGACGTGCAGGAAGATGGCCTGCTTGACCTGGCGAAGCTTGAATCCGTGTTGCGGCCGGATACGATCGTTGTCTCGGTGATGTACGTCAATAACGAAATCGGCGTGATTCAGGATATTGCGGCGATCGGTGATCTGACGCGCCCGCGCGGAATCGTGCTTCACGTCGATGCAGCACAGGCAAGCGGCAAGATCGTCATTGATTTGGCGGCACTGAAGGTCGATCTGATGTCGTTCTCCGCTCACAAGACGTACGGGCCGAAAGGGGTCGGCGCGCTGTTCGTACGACGCAAGCCGCGGGTTCGGCTCGAAGCGCAAATGCACGGTGGAGGTCACGAGCGCGGGCTGCGCTCGGGCACGCTGCCGACGCATCAGATCGTTGGCATGGGCGAAGCGTTTCGCCTGGCGCACGATGAAATGGCGACGGATAACGAGCGCATCCGCATGCTGCGTGACCGTTTGTGGGAAGGCATCTCGCGCACCGAGCAGGTATTCCTGAACGGTGATTGGGAACGGCGTGTGGCACACAACTTGAATGCGAGCTTCAATTTCGTCGAAGGCGAAAGCATGATCATGGCGATGAAAGACGTTGCCGTGTCGTCTGGCTCGGCTTGTACTTCGGCCAGTCTGGAACCATCTTATGTATTGCGGGCGCTTGGTCGCAGCGACGAACTGGCGCACAGCTCGATCCGTTTTACCGTCGGCCGCTTCACGACGTCGGAGGAAATCGACTTCACGATT
Organism: Burkholderiaceae bacterium; assembly: GCA_013695705.1. Taxonomy (GTDB): domain Bacteria; phylum Pseudomonadota; class Gammaproteobacteria; order Burkholderiales; family Burkholderiaceae_F; genus JACCZX01. Next base: position 13,172 of record JACCZX010000444.1, read on the forward strand.
GATCTGGTGACCAGACAGGTTGAACGGCTGCGTGAAATGTCTCCGCTATGGGAGATGTATAAGGATGGAGTCGATTTGAGCACCGTGCAGTGGGCGGCACACTAAAGCAGAGGCAACAATGGCATACAGCACAAAAGTTATCGATCACTACGAGAACCCGCGCAATGTCGGGTCGTTCGACAAGAGCGACGATCACGTCGGCACCGGCATGGTGGGCGCACCTGCATGCGGCGACGTGATGAAGCTCCAAATACGTGTTAACGAAGACGGTGTTATCGAAGACGCGCGCTTCAAGACTTACGGCTGCGGCTCTGCGATTGCATCGTCGTCTCTTGTAACCGAATGGGTCAAGGGAAAGACGCTCGACCAGGCCGGCACTATCCGCAATACGCAAATCGCCGAAGAGCTTGCGCTGCCGCCGGTGAAGATTCACTGCTCGATCCTGGCAGAAGATGCCATCAAGGCGGCGATAGACGATTACCGTGCCAAGCACGGTCAAACCCTGGAGATGAAGGCGGCATGAGCGAAAATGCGCCAGCGCAGTTGATCGGCATCACGATGACCGAGCGCGCTGCCAACCATGTTTCAGGATTTCTCGCGAAGCGGGGTCGGGGCATCGGCCTGCGTTTGGGTGTGCGCACCACCGGGTGTTCGGGCATGGCATACAAACTCGAGTACGCCGATATTGCGCAACCCGAGGACCGGGAGTTTGAAAGCCACGGCGTCAAGATCCTGGTTGATCCGAAGAGTCTTGCATATATCGACGGCACCGAGCTCGACTTCGCGCGAGAAGGATTGAACGAAGGTTTCAAGTTCAACAATCCGAGGGAAAAAAATCGCTGCGGTTGTGGCGAGTCCTTCAACGTCTGAAATACTGACAGCCGAGATCGGGCGCGCTCGCATGGTCGCTCCTCCGGATCATTTCCAACTTTTCCATTTGCCACGGCGTTTCGCGCTCGATCCTTCCGCACTGGATCGGGCGTATCGGAGCGTGCAGGCACAGGTGCATCCGGACCGTTTTGCTGCCGGCACCGCCGCCGAAACGCGGGTGGCTATGCAGTGGGCCACCCAGGCCAACGAAGCCTATCGCACGCTTAAATCGCCGTTAAAAAGAGCCGCGTACTTGTGCGAGCAGGCAGGATGCGCGATCGAAGCGGAATCCAATACTGCGATGCCCACCGCGTTTCTGATGCAGCAACTGGAGTGGCGTGAGGCGCTCGATGAAGCGCGCGCCGTCGGTGGCGGCGCTGCACTAGGGTTGCTGGACGACGACATGGCGTTAGAGCGCGCCCGCTTGCTCGAGGAAATCGGCCGTGCCCTCGATGCCGACGCGAACCATTCACTGGCCGCGTCTCTGGTGCGCCAGTTGATGTTCATCGAAAAGTTCGGCACCGAAGTCTCTTCGGCGATCGAAGCACAGCGCGATTATCGCGCGCCCGCATAATGGCATTGCTGCAGATCGCAGAGCCCGGGCAGTCGAGCGATCCGCATCGGCACCGACTCGCAGTCGGAATTGATCTGGGCACCACCAATTCGCTGGTGGCCACGGTGCGCCACAGTATTCCGGTTGTGCTCGACGATGCCGAGGGCCGCGCGCTGCTGCCGTCGATCGTTCAATATCGGGCCAATGGGACCACCGAAGTCGGCTACGCGGCGCAGAAGCAGCAGGCGATTGACGCCCGCAACACCGTCGTATCGGTCAAGCGCCTAATGGGCCGCGGCATGAGCGATGTTGAACACATCGAGAACATGCCGTATGACTTTGTCGACTCGCCCGGCATGGTGCAGTTGAGAACCGTAGCCGGTGTCCGCAGCCCGGTCGAGGTGTCGGCAGAGATTTTGAAAACGTTGCGCTCGCGCGCGGAACAGGTGCTCGGTGGGGATCTGGTGGGCGCAGTGATCACCGTGCCGGCTTACTTCGACGACGCGCAGCGTCAGGCAACGAAAGACGCTGCCAGAGTTGCGGGCCTCAACGTGTTGCGGTTGCTGAGCGAGCCGACCGCCGCAGCTGTTGCCTATGGGCTTGACCACGGCGCGCAGGGTATCTACGCCATCTACGACCTCGGTGGCGGAACCTTCGATGTTTCCGTTTTGCGATTGACCAAAGGCGTGTTCGAAGTGCTCGCGACCAGCGGCGATTCCGCACTCGGCGGCGACGACTTCGACCAACGCGTCTTTTGCTGGGTGATGCAACGCTCGCAGCTAGCGGCGCTCTCCGCACAGGATTCGCGTCTGTTGATGATAAAAGCGCGCGAAGTAAAGGAGCGCCTGTCGATTGAACCCGAAGTGCGCGTCAATGCAGTGTTATCGACAGGCGAGGTGGTCGACCAAACGCTAACCAGTCGTGAGTTTGCGCAGATGACGCAGGCGTTGGTGCAGAAGACTCTCAGTGCATGCCGCAATGCGCTGCGCGATGCCGCGTTGCGAATCGCCGAGATCGACGGCGTGGTCATGGTCGGCGGCGCCACCCGCATGCCTCACGTGCGGCAGGCGGTCGGCACATTTTTCGGTCAGACGCCGCTTACCAACATCGATCCGGACAAGGTGGTCGCGCTCGGCGCTGCGATACAGGCCAATCTGCTGGCCGGCAATCGGTCCGCGGGCGAGGATTGGCTGCTGCTCGATGTGATTCCGCTGTCGCTTGGTTTGGAAACGATGGGAGGCCTGGTCGAACGAATCATCGAACGCAATTCAACGATCCCGGTGGCGCGCGCGCAGGAATTCACGACTTTCAAAGATGGACAGGCCGCCATCGCGATTCACGTCGTGCAGGGCGAGCGCGAGCTCGTGACGGACTGCCGCTCGCTTGCGCGCTTCGAACTGCGCGGGATCCCACCGATGCCCGCCGGCGCCGCGAAAGTGCGCGTGACGTTTCAGGTCGACGCTGATGGCTTGCTCGATGTCAACGCGCTCGAGGTTGAGAGCGGCGTGCAAGCCTCGATCGTAGTCAAGCCTTCGTATGGATTGGACGATGCGGACATCGCGCGCATGTTGCAGGAATCGTTCGGCTCCATTGACGACGACATGCGCAAGCGCGCATGGCGCGAACAGCAGGTGGATGCACAGCGGTTGATCGAGGCCACGACGGTAGCGCTGGCGTCTGACGGTGACCTGCTTTTGACGGAGGAACGCGCAGCGGTTGAAAGCCTGCTTGCCGAGCTAGGCGCGCGAATGACGAGCGAAGATGCGAGTGCGATCAAGAGCTCGTTCGACGCACTGGCCCGTGCCACCGACGATTTCGCCGCGCGCCGAATGGATCGATCGATTCGCGCCGCGCTGGCGGGGCGACGCATCGACGATCTGGCTAGCGTTGGGCGCTGAAAGCAGTACATGCCGAGGATCACGGTCCTGCCGCACGCGGAAATCTGTCCTAATGGCGCAGAATTCGAAAGCGTCGCTGGTGTTTCAGTGGCCGATGCGCTGCTCGACCATCATGTCGACATCGAACATGCCTGCGGCAAAGTGGCGGCTTGCACCACCTGTCACTGCGTCATTCGCAAGGGGTTCGGTTCGCTGCCATCCGCCGAGGACATCGAGGAAGATTTGCTCGATCGCGCCTGGGGACTAACCGCTCTGTCGCGTCTGTCTTGTCAGGCGATCGTGCAGAACGAAGATTTGGTCGTCGAGATTCCCAAATACAGCATCAACCACGCCAAAGAGATAGAAACGAAAGAGTCGTCATGAAATGGATCGACACCGAAGATATTGCGATCGCGCTGGCGGAAAAACACGCTGACGTGGATCCGCGCACCATCCGTTTTACCGACCTTCGACGCTGGGTCTGCGAGCTCGAGGGGTTTTCGGACGATCCAGACCGGTCGGGAGAGAAAATACTCGAAGCGATTCAGATGGCGTGGATAGATGAAGCGTCGTGATCTACGAACAGGCCCGCAGGTGATTCGATACCGTTGCGACGCGTCAAACTTTCCAGCGTGACCAGCGCGGCTTCGAGTGTAAATTCGTCGGACTCAATGGCATCGACCACTGCAGCGATGGTGCGGCGCTCAATTGCGGCGACTTCTCCGTCCTGATTCTGCGGCTGCAGGTTCGACGGCAGCAGTGCGTCGAAGACGTGAATGATTTCTGATTGCAGGCCTTCGGGCACCGGCCTGCAAGTCTGGAAACATCGCCCACGCCGCAGCTCGATAGAGTCAAGCCGCACGCCTGCCTCCTCCCACGCTTCGCGGGCGAGCGCTGTCTCACACGATTCTTCTGCCGCCACCATGCCGCCGACCAGGTTGTCCCATTTTCCGGGGTCGAATTGTTTGTGCGCCGCGCGCCGCGCGACGATAAGAGCGCTGGTATCGACGTAGGCGTTCAGGTGAACCGCCTCGGTGGTGATGCCTAGCGCGCGGCATGCTGCGCGCTCGATCACTGCGATCGGTGGTCGGCCAATTGCCAGAAGCTCATCGCGCCATCCGCTGACAAGCCCGGCGTCGCGCAGCCTGAGTGCCGCTTCGGCAAACACGGCGGAGCGCGCTTTAATGTCGCGCATTTGGTCGGCCATCACGAGTGCGCCTTTGGTGAGAAAAAACTCTTTTACATTGGCTGCAACGAACGCCGCAATCGCCGGTTGCGAGTCGCCTACGTGAACGTCGCCCACGCGCACTGGAGTCAATCCGCACGGAAAGGGCGGCTGGGCGCGCGCCTGCAACAGCGCGACTAGTTTGCGCAGTCGACCTGCATCGAGCACTAGGCTTCCGGCCGCATGTGAGGAAAAAGGATCACGTCGCGAATGTTGGGAGCATCGGTCAGCAGCATCACAAGCCGATCAATTCCAACGCCACAGCCCGCCGCCGGCGGCATGCCGTATTCCAGCGCCCGAATGTAGTCCGCGTCGTAGTACATCGCTTCCTCGTCGCCCGCGTCTTTCGCTTTGGCCTGATCGTTAAAGCGCGCAGCCTGGTCTTCCGGATCGTTCAATTCCGAAAACCCGTTCGCCAATTCGCGGCCGGCGACGAAAATTTCAAAGCGCTCCGTTATTTCAGGGCGGGTATCGGATGCGCGCGCCAACGGTGAGACTTCGACCGGATAGTCGACAATGAAAGTGGGCTGGATCAACTTGGCCTCCGCGACTTCTTCGAACATCGCGAGCTGCAGCGTTCCAAGCGCGGATTCTTCAGCATGCGTGCTGCCTCTGGTGCGCAACTCGCGGTGCAAGAATTCGCGGTCATCGATCTGTTCGCCCGAATACTGCGGCGCGTGGATCCGGATCGCCTGCGCAGTCGTCAGCCGCGCGAACGGCGGCGTGAGCTCGATTGTCTGTCCCTGGTATTCGATGCGCGCCGAGCCGGTGGTTGCGAGCGCGACGTGGTTCAACAGGCGCTCGGTAAAGTCCATCAGCCACGTGTAATCCTGATACGCCGCGTAAAACTCGAGCATCGAAAACTCGGGGTTGTGTCGCGGCGACATTCCTTCATTCCTAAAACTGCGATTGATCTCGAACACCTTTTCATAGCCGCCGACGATCAGTCGTTTCAGAAACAACTCCGGCGCGATACGCAGAAACATGTCGATGCCAAGCGCATTATGGTGAGTGACGAACGGCTTCGCCACGGCGCCGCCGGGAATCACCTGCAACATCGGCGTTTCGACTTCGAGAAACCCGTCGGCGGTCATGAAGTCCCGCGTGGCGGTAATCACCTTGCTGCGCGTCACGAACGCCTTGCGTGTTTCTTCGCTCATCATCAGATCGACGTAGCGCTGCCGATAACGAAGCTCGCGGTCTTCGAGCCCATGGAACTTGTCGGGTAGTGGGCGCACCGACTTTGCGAGCAGCCGCAGCTCGGTGCAGCGAATGCTGAGCTCGCCCTTCAACGTTTTGAACACTGCGCCGCGCGCGGCAATGATGTCGCCGGCATCCCAGTGCTTGAACTCGGCATGCTTTGCTGCACCGGTATCGTCGTCCGAGATGTAGAACTGGATGCGGCCGCTGCCGTCCTGCACCGTGGCGAAGCTTGCTTTGCCCATTAACCGCTTCAGCATCATGCGGCCGGCGACAGATACCTCGATTTTCTCCTGCGCCAGTGTTTCGCGATCGCGCGAGCCATACTTGACGTGCAGCTCGTCGGACAGATGCGTGCGTCGGAAATCGTTCGGGAATGCCGGTCCGGAGCCAGACTTGCGTACCGATGCAAGTTTGGCGCGCCGCTCGGCGATGATCTGATTTTCGTCGAGTGGGACGGCCGGAGTTTTAAGTTCGCTCATGAACTGCCTTATGAATCGCGCACGTCCGCTACCGGATGGGTTCCGAAGTCTGCGCGGCCAAGGTAGGCCAGAACGCGCGCCGCAGCGTCGTGCGGAGAGGACAGCTGGCC
>JACCZX010000458.1 GCA_013695705.1 Burkholderiaceae bacterium
GTTGCGCTGGCTGCAATCACCGAAATCGCGAGGCTGATGCGTGCAAGCTCGCCGCCCGATGCAACTTTAGCCAGCGACTTCGGACTCACACCTGCGTGGCCCGACACCAAGAACTCGACGCGGTCGATGCCCGCTGCTCCCGGCTCGAGCGCGTCAAGCTCGGCTGCAAAGCGGCCGCCGGGCATGCTCAGGTCCTGCATGGCTCGCGTGACTTCAACGCTCATCTGCTGCGCTGCCTTTGCACGTTTCTTGGACAGTCGCTCTGCTGCGTGCTCGTAGCGCGTGCACGCCGCATCTTCGACGCCGCGCAACGCCTGCAGATCATTTGCCGCTGAAAGCGCGCGCAGTTTGTCTTGTGTGCTTTGCCAGACGTCGTTCAGCGTTTCGGGCGCAGCCTTGAACTTCCGCGCGGCCGCGTGCAGCGCGGCGACGCGCGCATCGATCTCCGCCAAGCGCGATGCATCGAGATCGCTGCGGTCGAGATAGCGCGCCAGCTCTGCAACGGCTTCGTCGATCTGGATGCGCGCGGTGTCGAGCAATTCCGCGATCGGCGCAACGCGCTGATCGAACGCCGCAAGTTGCGTAAGGCGAGAGTGCACTGCACCGAGCTGAGTCAGCGCCGATGCGTCGGCCTGATCGAGCGTATCGATCGCGGCCTGTGCGCCTTCGAGCAGCCCGGCGGCGTGCGACAGGCGTTTGTGTTCGGTGGTTGCCTCGAGCCACTCGCCGGGCTGCGGGCGCAGCACGTCGAGCTCGTCGACCATCCAGCGCAGCCGCTCCTGCTCGGCGAGCGCGCTGGCCGCCATCGTCTCGGCTTCTTCGCGCGCGCGCTGCGCGCTCTTCCATTGCCCAAATGCTTCGGCCAGCGAATGTCGATCTGCGATCAACCCGCCGTGTTCATCGAGCAACTGCAACTGCGCCGCCGGGCGTAGCAGCGATTGATGCGCGTGCTGCCCATGGACATCGACCAGGCCCTGACCGAGGTCGCGCAGCTGCGCGAGCGTGACGGCAGAGCCATTGATAAAAGATTTGCTGCGGCCGGTTGCGTCGACGGTGCGGCGCGCCAACAGCGAACCGTCTTCGCCGGCCAGATCATTTTGCTGCAGCCACTGCTGGACATGCTCGCTTGCCCGAAACTCCGCAGTGATTTCAGCGCGCTGCGCGCCTTCGCGCACCACGTCGGCATCGCCGCGTTCACCGAGCGCGAGTAACAGCGCGTCGATCAAGATCGACTTGCCCGCTCCTGTTTCGCCGGTCAACACGGTGAACCCCGGCGCGAAATCGAGGTCGAGCGAGTCGACGATCACGAAGTTGCGGATCGACAGCGACAGCAGCATCGGACTTAACCGCTACCCGCGCGAATGGCGATCGCTCGGCATCACACTCCAGTGCAGTTTCTGCCGCAGCGTCGCGAAAAAGTTGTAGCCGACCGGATGCAGCAGCGTTGCGACGTGGACGCTGCGCTTGACGCGCACGATGTCACCCGGCGCAAGCTTTTCGTACGACTGCATATCGAAGTGTGCCATCGCGTCACGTTCATCGGTAATTTCAATCTCGATGGTGACGTCGTCGTTCAAAACGATCGGTCGGTTCGACAGCGTCTGCGGAGCCACCGGCACCAACAGCAGGCCGGCCAGCGACGGATACAGGATCGGTCCGTCGGCCGAGAGCGCGTACGCGGTCGAGCCAGTAGGCGTTGCGACGATGACTGCATCGGCGCGCTGGTTGTACATGGTTGCGCCATCCACGCGCACGGTGTACTCGACCATGCCGCCGGTAACGCCGCGCGATACGACGATGTCGTTGAGCGCGGCGGCGTTGAATGTGGCCTTGCCGGCGTGCTGTATTTCGCCATCGAGCAGCGTACGACGATCGGTTTCATACACACCGCGCAGCATCGGCACCAGCGCTTCGGCGATTTGATCGATCGATACATCGGTCATGAATCCGAGGCGCCCGTGATTAATGCCGATCAGCGGGACCTGATGTGGCGCCAGCTGGCGCGCTATGCCCAGCATCGTGCCGTCGCCGCCGAGCACGATCGCAACGTCAGCCGCCTGACCGATTGCCGGCACGCTGTGACCGTCATACTGGTTCGCCTTGACGTGATCACGCGTGGCAACGTCGAACATCACCTTGGCGCCCACCGATTCGACAATTCGAGCGATCGCCATCAGCGGTTCGCGGATATTTTCTGCGCGTGGCTTGCCAAAGAGCGCAACGTTGGTGAATGCCCGGGACATCAAACGATTATGCAGGAGCGGGCAGATGCTGCAGAGACCAGTTGCCAGCTTGCGTACACTTTATCGACAGGATTTCAAATGCTTGATGAGCGAGCCCGCCAGCTTTTAAAAACGTTGATCGAGCGTTATATCGCCGAAGGTCAACCGGTGGGGTCGCGCGCGTTGTCTCGCATTTCAGGTCTCGAGTTGTCGCCGGCGACGATTCGCAACGTCATGGCTGACCTCGAAGAAATGGGGTTCGTGTCGAGCCCGCACACATCCGCTGGCCGGGTGCCGACCCCGCGCGGCTACCGGCTGTTCGTCGATTCGCTGCTGACGGTGATGCCGCTCGAGCAGCAGCAGACGCAGATCATGCAAGGCCAGTTGCAGATCGGCGACCCGACGCGCGCGATGCAATCGGCGGCGCAGCTGTTGTCGAATCTTTCGCAGTTCGCAGGCGTTGTGCTTACCCCGCGCCGCACCTCGAGCTTTAAACAGGTCGAGTTCGTTCGCCTGTCCGAGCGCCGCGTGCTGCTGATCATCGTGACGCCCGAGGGAGACGTGCAGAACCGCGTGCTGATGACAGACGCCTCATATTCGAATTCTCAACTGGTCGAGGCGGCCAACATATTGAATGAGCACTACGCAGGGCTGTCGTTCAGCGATGCGCGGACGCGCCTGCACGGTGAACTGCAGCAGCTTGGGGCGGAAATCACGCAGCTGCTGCAGGCAGCGGTGCAGGCGGGCAGTGAGGCCGCGGCCGAATCCGAGCCGGTGGTCATTTCCGGCGAACGCAATCTGATGGGCCTGAGCGATCTCGCGACCGACATGGCGAAGCTGCGCCGCATGTTCGATTTGTTCGATCACAAGACGCGTTTGATTCAGCTGCTCGACGTATCGATCGGCGCGCACGGCGTGCAGATCTACATTGGCGGCGAATCGCAAACTGTCCCGCTCGATGATCTGAGCATGGTGGTGGCGCCCTACGAAGTGGACGGCAAAGTTGTCGGCACGTTGGGTGTCATCGGACCGACGCGAATGGCGTACGAGCGTGTGATTCCAATCGTCGACATTACGGCTAGGCTGTTGTCGAATGTGTTGTCGCAGACTTAACTTCATCGCAGCGCGCAAGCGTTTGGCGTAGCGGTGGCGCTGCCTGAGTCGCCGGTCGCTGCGCGACTGCTCTGCGGTACTGGCGCCAGTGGCGGGCCTGTGAAAACTTCATCGCGGTGCGCAAGCGTTTGGCGCAGCGGCGCTGCCTGAGTCGTCGGGCACTTCGTGCCTTCTCTGCGGTACTCGCGCCAGCGGCGGGCCTGTGAACTCGCTCGCTACGCTCTCTCAAACAACAGGCCCTTAAAGACCCGCTGGCGCTCCGCTCCTCGACGACGACTCTGATGGCAGCGCCTCTACGCCAAACGCTTGCGCGTTGGAGCGTTCTTTTGGGGTGGGGTAAAAGGAAAAATGTCTACTGCTACTAGATACGCTCCCGCTACTAAATGCGCTGCCGCTCTCCTGCTGCGCCTAAATGACTTTCGATCGTAGCCAGTTGTTCATGGATGCTGCGGGCGGCATGCTCCATGGCGTCGATGAAGCTTTGATCGGCGACCAGGCGCTGCGGATCCAGGCGTGCGGTGTTGTCGACAACTTTGACGACGCCTAGCCGCAGCAATTCTTCGAGCACCGCACGGCTGTGAAAATCTCGTGTGACCGACTTCGTGAGCTGATCGAACGATGGCGTCGGTTCGCGTTCACCGTTGCCGTCGTTGCCGCT
>JACCZX010000461.1 GCA_013695705.1 Burkholderiaceae bacterium
TGCCATGGGCAAGATTATTCGAGCCAGCGATCCGTCTCGCGGAAACGGGATTTCCGATGTCGCCGCGCCTCAATATGCAGCTCGGTGCCGAAAAGTATCTGAAGACTGATAGCGCTGCCGCTGAGTACTTCTACAACGCCGATGGACTGCCGAAAGCCGTGGGCACTGCGATGCGCAATCCAGCGCTCGTTGCCACGCTGCGCGCCCTGGCGGCCAACCCAAGCGCGCTTTACGCCGGCGAGATTCCCGCCGATATTGTCAAGGCGGTGCGCGCACATTCAAACGCAGGGCAGCTCGCCGTCACCGACTTCGCGGCGTATCAGGTCAAACAACGCGAGCCGATATGCACCGACTACAAGCAATGGCGCGTGTGCGGCTTTCCACCGCCATCGTCCGGTGGAATTGCGGTCGCGCAGATGCTGGGCGTTTTCGCAGCGCGCAATATCGCAACAGTGCCGCCGGCCAGCGTCAACGGCAAGCTCGAACCGCAGCCTGATGCGGTTCACGTGTTCGCCGAAGCCGGCCGGCTCGCGTTCGCCGATCGTGGCCTGTACGTCGCTGATAGCGATTTCGTCAAAGTCAACGTCACCGGCTTGCTTGATCCTGCTTATCTAAAGCAGCGCGCGCAGCAAGTCGGCGACCGCAGCATGGGCGTTGCAAAACCCGGTGTACCGCCTGGCACACAAATTGGCGCTGCTTCCGACACGTCGCCGCACAAGGCCGCGACCTCGCACATCTCGGTGGTGGACGGCTACGGCAATGCGCTATCGATGACAACCACGATCGAAGATGTGTTTGGCGCCCGCGTGATGGTGCGCGGCTTTTTGCTGAACAACCAACTGACCGATTTCTCGTTCGCACCGGCGTCCGACGGGCAGCCAGTAGCCAACCGCTTGCAACCGGGCAAGCGTCCGCGCAGTTCGATGGCGCCGACCCTCGTGTTCGATCGCGCCAGCGGACAACTGGTCGGCACCGTCGGTTCGCCTGGCGGGTCGCAGATCATTGGCTACGTCGCGAAAACGCTGGTCGGCGTGCTCGACTGGAACCTCGATGTGCAGCAGGCGATCTCGCTGCCGAATTTCGGTTCACGCAACGGACCGACCGAGCTCGAACGCGGCCAGTTCAGCCCGCAAATGGTGGAGGCGTTAAAGACTCGCGGCCACGATGTACGGGAGATCGACATGGCGAGCGGACTGCAGGGCATCGTGCGCGTACAACTCCCCAATGGCTCATTCGGCTGGGCCGGCGGCGCCGACCCGCGCCGCGAAGGCGTTGCGCTTGGAGATTAAATGTATGCGCTCCCTCCCGCGCGGCCGCGCGTACGCGCGCAGTCAAAAGCAACAAAGGCGTGCACGGTAGACTTTCGTTATCCATCATGGCCTTCCCAGGAAAATTGAACATGACTATCAAAGTTGGCGACAAATTACCGGACGGTGAATTGCAGGAGTTCGTCGAAACCGAAACCGCGGGTTGCTCGCTTGGACCGAACACCTTCAAGGTGCAAGACTTGACGAAGGGCAAGAAGATCGTCATCTTCGGGCTGCCGGGTGCGTACACACCGACGTGTTCGGCCAAACACGTGCCGGGCTATGTGCAACAGTTCGACGCGCTCAGGGGCAAAGGGGTCGATGAGGTGTGGTGCGTATCAGTCAACGATCCGTTCGTAATGGGCGCATGGGGCCGCGAGCAGAAAACCGGCGGCAAGATTCGCATGATGGCCGATGGTTCGGCCGCTTACACCAAAGCGCTCGGCCTCGAATTCGATCTGAGCGCACGCGGGATGGGTGTGCGGAGCCAGCGCTTCTCGATGCTGGTCGACAACGGAGTGGTCAAGGCGTTGAACGTCGAAAACGCCGGCAAGTTCGAAGTCAGCGGCGCCGACGCGCTGCTGCAACAGATGAACTGAGCAGCCGAAACATCAGCGGGGACTCCATGAAAACGCTCGAAGAACAAATGTCGGTCTACCTGCGCTACCACCGTGATCCCAAGAATCGACTGACGCATTTCGTCGGAGTTCCGCTGATCATGTTCTCGTTGTTCGTCCTGCTCGCGCTGCTGCGGGTCGAGCTGGGCGGCTTCTCGATCTCGGCCGCCACCTTGCTCGCGGTGGTCGTTCTGATTTACTACTTTCGACTCGACGCCGTGCTTGCCGCGGCAATGACGTTATTCGTCGCAGTGCTGCTGGTGGGCGCGCATGGCATCGCGAGCGAAGGAACGCGGCCGGCGCTATTGATCTTCGCCGCGACTTTCGTCGGCGGCTGGGCGCTGCAGCTGGTCGGCCACGTATTCGAAGGAAAAAAGCCGGCGTTGATGGATAATTTTTTTCAAGTGTTCATCGCACCGATTTTCCTGATGGCCGAAGTGTTTTTTGCTTTCGGCTACAAGCGCGACGTCGCCGAGCGCATGGAGCAGATGGCCACCCGCTCGGAGCCCAGCTAGCCTCGGCGCACCAGAAAATCGCGTATCCGGAATCCGAGCGCCAACAAGGCAACGAAGTATCCGACAGTCGCGGCGCTGATCACTGCAGCGAGCCACGCCGCCCGCTGCCACGGCGCACCCTGCATCGCGGTCCAGTCAAACGTTCGCTGCGCCCACCACAGGATGCTGGCCAGGACTGCAAGCGCGACCGCGAGGCGGGTGATAAATGAAACCCAGCCGGCGGCAGGTTGATACAAATTGCGCTTCCTTAGTCCGATATAAAGCGCCAGCGCGTTAGCACACGCGCCCAGTCCGACCGAAAGCGCCAGGCCGGCGTGCGCGAAGAGCGGCACCAGCGCCAGGTTGGCAATCTGTGTCGCAATCAATACGACGACGGCGATCTTTACCGGCGTGCGAATGTTTTTTTGCGCGTAGAACCCTGGGGCAAGGATTTTTACCGCGATCAATCCAAGCAAACCTACTGAATACCCGACCACCGCCAGCGAAGTCTGGCGCACGTCGATCGCGGTGAACTCCCGTCCCTGGAACAGCACCGAGACGATGCCCTCGGCGGCCAGGCCAAGTCCAATCGCCGCCGGCAGCGCCAGCAAAAAAACCAGACGCAAACCCCAGTCGAGCAAGTGCGAATACTCGGCAGCGCGCTGTTCGGCAAACGCAACCGATAGGGACGGCAGCAGCACCGTGCCGAGTGCAACGCCGAGCAGCGCAGTGGGAAACTCCATCAGCCGGTCGGCAAACGCCAGCCAGGTCACGCTACCGATCGCCAAGTGCGAAGCGATGTTCGTGTTAATGATGATGCTGATCTGCGCGACCGATACCGCAAACAGCGCGGGCAGCATCAAGCCGCCAACCCGACGCACGTCGGGATCGCGAAAGGCTGCGAGCGGCGGCGACCAGCGAAGCTTCACGCCAATGCTGCGCAGCGCCGCAAACTGCATCCCGAGTTGCAGAACGCCGCCGATCACGACGGCAAATGCCAGCGCCATGATCGGACGCTCGAGCCGCGGCGCTAGCCACAGCGCACACGCGATGAACGACACGTTCAGCAGCACGGGTGTAAAGGCCGGCACCGCAAATCGGCGGCGAGTGTTGAGCACAGCCGCCGCAAGCGCCACCAGTGACATGAAAAGGATGTAGGGAAACATCCAGCGAGTCATCATCGTGGCCAGGCTGAAGGCGTCGGGATTACGAGCGAGCCCGGAAGCGATCAGCCAGACCAGCACCGGCGCGGCAAGCACACCGAGCACCGAGACGACCAGCAAGACGCACGACAGCGCCGACGCCATCCGGCTCACGAACGCATCGGTGTGCGCGCCGCCATCGCGATTCCCGACGTCGGCGAGCATCGGCACGAAAGCTTGCTGGAATGCGCCTTCGGCAAACATTCGACGCAACAAATTCGGAATGCGAAACGCGACGTTAAATGCGTCGGTTTCAGCGCTGACGCCGAAGATCCGCGAGATCAACATCTCGCGCGCCAAACCGGTGACGCGCGACACAAAGGTCAGACTGCTTACGGTGGCAAGTGCGCGCAGCAAGGTCGGTTTCGTTTCTCTGGACGCCAAGCGCGACGGGCACGACGGTTTGCTATAGTGCCGCCCCTTTGCCGTATACGCTAATC
>JACCZX010000471.1 GCA_013695705.1 Burkholderiaceae bacterium
TCGTGCGACGTTGTCGGCTGGCGTCCCGAATACCTGGGACCCGCCGCCTTGAATCGCGCCTGGACGCTACTCAATGACGTGCGCGACGGCACGCGCTCAGAGCGGTTGCGTGCAGTTTCCGGTGATGCCGGTTGCCACAGCTGCCATACCCACATCAGCTGCACCGAGCGCTGCCCCAAGCACATCTCGCCGACAGCATCGATCGCGGGGTTGAAGCGGGCATCAGTTGCAGCGATGGTCAAAGGCGTGCTGTAGTGCACACCGCCCGCCGCGAAGCACGGCTGTGGCTTGCGCAGCGCGCTTCCGCTGCGATCCTTGGGATCTGCGTGGTCGTTCACTTGATCACGATCATCTACGCAACCCGTGGTGGTCTGTCCGGCGCCGAGATCCTGGCTCGCACGCGCGGCAACGCGGCGTGGCTGGCGTTCTATGTTGTTTTCGTACTGGCCGTCGCCGTGCACGTCCCGATCGGGCTGCGCGCGATCGCCACCGAGTGGCTCGGATGGCACGGCCGCACCCGCGATGCGGTGCTGATTGCTTTTGGTGTTGCCCTCGTCGTCATGGGCTTCGGTGCCGCGTGGGGATTGTTCTTGTGACTGCGCGTAAACCATGAGAGGCAACATCGCCCGCACGCGTCATCATCCGGCGCGCCACCGGCCGGCTTATGTGGCGTTTATCGTGCATCGATTAAGCGGCCTCGCGCTCGCGTTGTTTTTGCCCGTGCATTTCTGGGCGTTGGGGCGCGCGCTGACCGCTGAAGCGGATCTCGAGGGGTTTTTGCGCTGGAGTGATCGCCCTTCAGTCAAGGCGGCCGAGTGGATATTGGTTGTACTGCTCGCAGTGCACGCGAGTGGCGGACTAAGATTGCTCGCGCTCGAATTTCTGCCGTGGCGCGATTGGCAAAAGTCGCTGCTGGCAGTCGCGGCAGCGTTTTCGATTGCGGCCGGTCTTGCATTTGCACTGGCGCTGTAGACGGAGGAACCGATGAAGATGATGCGACTGTTCGTGTTTGCCTTGGCGTCCGTGCTGTCATTCGCGGCGTCAGCCCAGTCAACGAACTATCCGAATCGAACGGTGCGCATCGTCGTGCCATTTGCCGCCGGCGGCGCGACCGATATCGTCACGCGCATTCTGGCGCAGAAGCTCACCGAGCTGTGGGGGCAGTCGGTCATCGTCGAGAATCGCGCGGGTGCAGGCGGCAACATCGGCGGGGCCGAAGTGGCGAAAGCGGCGCCCGATGGTTATACGTTGCTGATGACATCGGGCTCGGTCGTTACTGCTAATCAGCACATTTACAAGAACATGGGTTTCGATCCAGGCCAGGATCTGCTGCCGATCACGTTGGTTGCCAGCGGGCCGCAAGTGATCGTCGTCAACCCCACTTTGCCGGTGAAAACGCTGAAGGAGCTGATCGATCTGGCAAAGTCAAAGCCGGGCACGCTGAACTACGGTCATGCGGGTATCGGCAGTCAAACGCATCTGGCCGCCGAGAATTTTCTGTACACGACCGGCCTGGAGATCCAGAACATTCCATATAAGGGCGAAGGGCCGGCGATCACCGATCTCGTCGCGGGACAGATCAACCTGGCGACGCCGAACCTGCCCGCCGCGATCCAATTCATAAACGGCGGCAAGTTGCGCGCGCTGGCAGTGACCGGCAAGGAGCGCTCGCCGGCGCTGCCCAATGTACCGACCGCTGCCGAAACCGTGCCCGGCTTTGAAAACACCGGCTGGTTCGGGTTGATGGCGCCCGCCGGCACGCCGGCGGCGATTATCGATCGCATCTATCGCGATACCGCCAAGGTGCTCGACACGACCGATATGCGGGCTCGCTTTTTTGTTCAGGGCATGGCGCCGACACCGCTGACACCGAAGGCGTTTGCCACGCGGATTCAGAACGAGAGCGCGCGTTGGGCCACCGTCGTGCGCGACCGCAAGATCACCACCAACTAGGCGCTGAACAGCCCACGAAAAGACGGGTTGACACCGGTACGCCGGCCGCGCGATGATATGCGTCGTTGCGCATATGCGCATATTGGGTGTGCTTCACACTTCCTCCGGTGGACCCAGAACTCGACCGTTTATTTGAAGTCGTTTCAGGCTATTTCGGGCTGCTGTCGGAGCCGACGCGGCTCAAGATTCTCAATGCGATCTGCGAGGGTGAACTTTCCGTCTCGGAGATCGTCGAGCGCGTCGAATCGACGCAGACCAATGTCTCGCGCCATTTGAACCTGATGTACGGCAAAGGCGTGCTGAAACGGCGACGCGACGGGGCGATGACTTTCTATTCGGTCTCGGACCCGAACATCGTGACGCTATGCCGCACCGCGTGTGTGCAGATGGCGAGTCAATATGGCGACAAGCCGGTGTCGAATCGCACGGTCAAACGCTTCATGCAGCGGGCATGAAACCGCGCCAACACGGTCGGGTCGTGCCCGCGCCTGAAAATCATCTGTCGGCGACGCAAGTGCGCGCGTCGCACACATCGCGCCGCAGCTTCATTCGTAGCGGCGTCGCTGCGAGCGCTCTCGCTGCAAGCGGCGGCGCAGTGGCGCAAGCAAGCGGCGGCTCAGCGCTGGTCCCAGCATGGACGCGCTCGCTTGGTGCACCGGTGGTCACCACCGGCTATGGCATGCCTTCGAAGTACGAAGTCAACGTGCAGCGCCGCCAGAGCCCGGGGCTGACGCCGCAGCCGCAAGCGAGTATCAGTTTTACGCCGTTGCAGAATCTGTTCGGCATCATCACGCCGAGCGGCGTGCATTTCGAGCGGCACCATTCAGGAATGCCCGAGGTCGATCCGCAGCAGCACCGCCTGATGATCCACGGCCTGGTCAAGCGGCCGTTGATGCTGACGATGGACGACGTGATGCGATTCCCGTCGGTCTCGCGGATTCACTTCATCGAGTGCGGCGCCAACGGCGGCATGGAGTGGGGCAACGTCGCAGTGCCGACCGTGCAGTACACGCACGGCATGCTTGCGTGCAGCGAATTCACCGGCGTGTTGTTGTCCACGTTACTCGATGAAGTCGGCGTTGATCGCGCGAAGGGAAAGTTCATTCTGGCCGAGGGCGCCGATGGCTCGGCGTTGACGCGCACGATTCCGATCGAGTTTGCGCTCGCCGACGTGATGGTCGTCTACGGACAGAACGGCGAGATGCTGCGGCCTGAAAACGGTTATCCGCTGCGGCTGCTGGTGCCGGGAGTGCAGGGCGTATCGAGTGTCAAGTGGTTGCGCCGGCTCGAAGTCGGCGACAAGCCGTGGAACACGCGCGAGGAATCGCTGCACTATATCGATCTGTTGCCCGACGGCATGCATCGGCAATATTCGGGATTGCAGGAAGTCAAATCGGTGATCACGATGCCCTCGGGCGGACAGAAGCTGATCGGCAAGGGCTTCTACGAAATCACCGGGCTGGCGTGGTCGGGCCGCGGCAAGGTCAAGCGTGTCGACGTATCGACCGACGGCGGGCGCAACTGGAGAACAGCGCGCTTGCAGGAGCCGGTGCTGACCAAGGCGTTGACCCGCTTTCGCCTCGACTGGAACTGGGACGGCGCTCCGGGGCTGCTGCAATCGCGTGCAGTCGACGAGACCGATCACGTGCAGCCGAACTTTCATCAGCTGCGCGCGGTCCGTGGCGTGCGTTCGATCTATCACAACAACGCGGTGCAAACCTGGCGCGTGCAGCCCGATGGGGAAGTGTGGAATGTCCAGCTGGCATAGCGCTTGGCTTGCGCTGGCGTTGACCACAGCTGCGTTGCCTGCAATGGCGCAGCAGCCGAGCATCGGTCTCGGCCGTGCCCCGACGCCGGCAGAAATCACCGCCTGGGATATCGACGTGCGACCCGATGGTCACGGCGTCAAGAAGGGCAAGGGAACGGTCGCCGAAGGGCAGAAAATTTACGATGCGCAGTGCGCAAGCTGCCACGGCACGTTCGGCGAAAGCAATCGGTACATGCCGATCGCGGGCGGTGTGCGCGAGGAGGATTTGAAAACCGGCCGAGCCTCGGTGCTGAAAAATGCCGACGGAATTCGCACGCTCGGCACCAAGCTGAACCATGCAACGACGCTGTGGGATTACACCTTTCGTGCGATGCCGTGGACCAATCCGCA
>JACCZX010000031.1 GCA_013695705.1 Burkholderiaceae bacterium
GGTCCACTGCGCGAAGAGATCGCACGCATCTTGCGCGACGTGCGCGCCGGCAAATCTCGCATCGACGCGCTGCGAACCTTCGCCGAGCGTATGAACGAGCCAGCAGTGGGCAGCCTCGTCAGCGCGCTGATTCAGGCCGAGAGCATGGGGATGAACCTCGGCCCAATCCTGCGCGCGCAAGCCGAACAGCGCCGCACCGAGCGCTTCACTCGCGCCGAAAAACTTGCGATGGAGGCTCCGGTGAAGATGCTGTTCCCGCTGATCGCGTTCATCTTTCCGTGCACGTTTGTCGTGATCGCATTTCCGATCGTAATGAAGTTCATGGCGTCCGGACTGTGACCGACGTGCCGCGCGTGCTGCACGTTCGAATCGCAGCAGGGTTTATGCAGCGCGCGCGCGGCCTGCTGCTGCGCCCGCCCCTCATGGCCAATGAAGCGCTGCTGCTGCCGGGATGCGCATCGGTGCACACCTTCGGCATGCGCTACGCAATCGACGTCGTGTTTCTCGACCCTCTCGGCCGCGTGCTGCACGTCGCGCGCGCATTACGTCCGTGGCGTGTCGCGTCCCAGCCCGGCGCTGCTGCGGTTCTCGAGTTGCTCGCGGGCGGCGCCGCTGCGCATCAGCTTTACCCCGGCGCGGTGCTGGATGCTGCGCTGAGTGGAATCGGAGCGTGAAATGAAGAAACTGTTTGCGTTGTTATTCACGTTCGCACTCGCGGCGTGCGGCAGTGGCGGTGGCGACGGCGGCGGCAGCGTGCCCGGCCCAACCACGCCGCCACCTGCACCCTCGCCCGGACCCGTTGCACGACAAGGTGTATTCATCGACGCAGCAGTGCAAGGGCTCGGCTTCACTTCGGGCACATTCACCGGCCGCACCGACGCCAGCGGCCGCTTCGATTATCGCAGTGGAGAAACCGTCACCTTCACGCTCGGCCGCACGACGCTCGGCAGCGTGCCGGGCGGCGACGTCGTCACGCCGCTGACGCTGTTCGGCACCAGCGATGAAACCGATCAGCGCGTGACCAACCTCGCGCGACTGCTGCAATCGCTCGATGCCGACGGTAACCCCGAAAACGGCATCGTGCTCGACGAAGCGGTGCAGACAGCCGCCGATCTATTCGGACCGGTCAACTTCAATCAAAGCACGGCCGCGTTTGCGTTAGATCCGACTGTGCTCGCTTTGCTGCGCCAAGCGCGCGGCCCAAATGCAATGCTGGTCACCACAGAACGCGCACTGGGTCATCTGCGCGACGCCACGTTCCGCTATCGGTATCCGGGCATCTGGCGCTCGACCTTCGCCGGCGGTAGTGGCGAATTTGCGATCGACAACGATGGCCGCGTGCGTGGTCAAGCGGTGTATCAGGGCAAGACGCTAGCCCTGATGGGCTACGTCGCCGGCAACGGCGGCGTGGCGCTCTATGCCTCCGATCCGACCGACCCGGTCATGCAGCGATACGCACAAACGATTTTTACGGTCGCCCGCTTCGAAGGCAAGCTGCTTGACGCCGGCACCGCACGCGGCACATGGGCGATGCAGCAGGACTCCGGGGTCGTTCCGGCCGGCGAATGGAGCGCGGTGCGTGCGCAGCCAACGTTCGATCTCGGCATTCGCGCCGATCTAGCGGTGATCATCGAGCGCTGGCACCGAACGCTACCGGCGTCCTGGCGCTACACGATCGTGACCGAAGAGCGGCGCGCGCCCACCGGTGAGCTGCTATCCGAATGGTGGCAGGCGCAGATGAATGCCTGCAACCAGGAGCGCATCGCGCGCCGCCTACCGCCGAGCCCGCTGCCCAGCCTGGAGGAGATACGCACCGTCGATAGCTGGCGCTTCACTGGCGTCTACCGTCTCGGCCGCGGCGTGCAGCGCATTGTGTTTCCGGTAATCCGCCCTGTAATCGACAGTTGCGCCATCAGGTTCACGACGGCCGAGAGGCAAGCTTGGTTCAGCGACACCGACGACACGGTGTATTCCGTGCCGGACTCCAGCGTGCCAACCAGCACTCCGCCGCGCTCGTTCGTGACGCCCGACTTTGTGCTGCCGATTATCGCGACGCTGGAGTACGGCTTGGCGGGCGATCCGGTGTTCTCAGGCGAGCGCGGCCTGATTGATCAACAGTCGTGTTTTTGGACTCCCAACGCCGACGGCCGCAGCGAAGGCGGCGTTATCTTGCTGGGCCGCTCCTGCACCTTGGCGCTCGATGGCCTGGTGACTTCCTACCTCGTCCAACTGCAACCATTCAGGCGCGAACGCGAGGGCAACTATGACCCCAGGTCACCGAACACTACGTCCAACACCGCCAGCACTACCGTTTCAATCAGCTTACAACTGGATCGCACCAACCCGTACGGCGTACGCGACGACGAAGTCACGCCGCCTCGCCTGCGGCCGCGCTAAGCATGCGACCGATCGACCGATCGACTTTGCGCGGCGCCACGGTCGTCGAATTCGTGGTCGTGATCCCGACGCTGCTGATGATGATCATGGCCGTGCTGCAAGCCGCATTCGCGTTTCACGCAAAGAGCCAAGTCAACCACGCTACCGCAGCCGCGGCGCGCGCCGGCAGCTTCAACAACGCCTCGATGAACTCGATGACTGCCGCGTTCACGCGCGGAATGGTCGGCTACTACGGCGGCGGCACTTCGCTCGCTGAGCTGACGCAAACCCAGGGACGCGCCGCCGCCGATCTTGTGCAAGCCAACGTGCGCATCGAAGTGCTCTCGCCCACCACGGAAAGCTTCGACGACTACAACAGCCCCGCGCTGCAAACGCAACTGAACACCGGCAACGCGCGCGTGATCCCGAACGACAACCTCGGGTTCATCCGCTGCCCGCGCGACGTCGCCGGGTGCAACAGTAACCCTGCCACCAATAGCTCGGGCCAAACGCTGGCTGACGCCAACCTGCTGAAGATCCGCGTCACGTACGGCATCCCGCAGGAAAAGCAAATGCCAATGGTCGGCCGCTTCTACACCTGGGCGCTGGCGAAGATGAATCCGAACGACCCCGACGCGTTCCGCAGCTCACTCGTGCAACGCGGCCGCATTCCGCTGGTGGCACACACAACGGTGCGCATGATGAGTCCACCGATCGAAGGCGGCAACGGCTCGAACCCGGGGCCCGGCAACAACGGCAATCCGCAAGACCCCGGCAATCCACCTGCCGGCCAACCGCTGCCGACGTGCCCGTGGTGGGACGCGAGTTGTGCGAGTTGTCCGGATGGAGTCAGCACGCCTGGCTGCAAACCGGAAACGTGCTCCGCGGCGGCCAGCTAATTTCCTTTCAATGGAGGCGCGTATGTCGTCGATAGATCGTAATGAGTCGTGGACGGCAGTTGCGCTCGACGCACTATGGTGGCTTCGGCCGATCGCATGGGCCGCCCTCTTCTGCATGCTCTGGTTCGCGGTCGTGGC
Source organism: Burkholderiaceae bacterium (assembly GCA_013695705.1). Lineage (GTDB taxonomy): Bacteria > Pseudomonadota > Gammaproteobacteria > Burkholderiales > Burkholderiaceae_F > JACCZX01. Next base: position 3,414 of record JACCZX010000031.1, read on the forward strand.
GCCCGCACAGGCGGACATTTTTCCTTTCCCGCCACCCGGCACGGGCTGTCCGCCCAACACGTCCTGCGTTCCCGGCGGCGGTTTTCCCGGCGGAGGCAATCCGGGTCAATGCACTCCCAACCCAAACGGCAATCCCGGCTGCAACGGCGCCGGCAATCCGGTAGACATCATCACCGGCAACAAGTACCAACATGAAATAGATCTCGCTCCGCTACCCGGCGAAATGGGACTGCATTTCTCGCGTCATTACAACAGCAACAGCACACACCGCGGGCTGACTGGAGTCGGCTGGCGCAGCAGCTACGAGGTCGTGCTCGTCGATCTCGGCAGTGCACTTCAGATCATCGATGCAGACGGTCGCCGGCTGACGTTTGATCGTCAGACTCAACACCCCGGACTATGCGTAGGCGCACGGCCCGAGGACGGGCGCGTGATCGTCGATGACAGCGACAAGGAATCTGCTGGCCGCACTACGAAGCCCACCGCTCGCACCTACCGCTGGCAACGACTTGATGGCAGCGAGTACATCTTCAGCAGCGGGAGCGGCGACGGCCATCCACTGCAGTCGATCCGCGCGGCCAGCGGCGCGACCACGACGCTTACCTACCTGGGTGGCGCACTCGACAGCGTGCGCGATGCGCAAGGCCGCACGCTGCGCTTCATCTACAGCCGTCCGGTAGCAGCCGGCAGCACGCGCTACCGGATGCTCGCGCTCGCGGCGATCGATACGCCGGTCGGCCGCATCAGTTATCAGCACGACGAGAACGGCCGCCTGCAAACAGTGACTCAGCCCAATGGCTTGGTGCGCCGGTATCACTACGAAGCCGAGCGGCAAGGCACAGCGGCCAACACTTGGGCGCTGACCGGCATCAGCGTCGAGTATGTGCAAGGCGGCCAGCCGCGCGTCGAACGCCTGGCGACCTACACCTACAACGCGCAAGGTCGCGCCGTGCACACGC
>JACCZX010000043.1 GCA_013695705.1 Burkholderiaceae bacterium
CCGTGAAGGTCTTCGCCGATCTTGAAACGGGCGACCGCAGCCCGACCTCTGGTCGAGCGGCGGCGCAACGTCTCCGGTCCGAATGAAATACGGTTAGGCGCGCCGCTTTCGCCGCGATCGACGAATGACTTTCCGCTATGCACAGGCGTCCCCGCTGCGGGGTCTTGTGTCGGGCTTCATTTGAAAGCTTTGCCCCATTGCCGAATGAGTTTGTCATCTTAACGGGAGCAAGCTTGCGATCATCGCGGATCGGGCGGCAGGCCACCATCACGAAAGCGACGCGTGCTGGGGCGCTGGCGACATCGCCGAGCGGATTGATTGCGAACCGGTGAAGGTGCGATAGTCGCCATTCACATCCACGCAGGCAGTAACGCAATGGCCGCGCAGACGCTTGAACGATCGCTCCTGCAACGGCTCGATGAAGGCCGGTGATCTGCGCCGAAGGCTATGTGTTCGAACTCGAGCGGGGCGGTTATCTGCAGGCCGGCGCGTTCGTGCCCGAATTAGTGCTCGAGCATTCGGAAGCGGTGACACAGCTGCATCGCGACTTCGGGCACGCCGGCTCCGATGTCGTCGAAGCGCTCACGTACTACGCGCATCGCGAAAACTGCGCGTGATCGGCCGCGAAAAAGATCTGGAGCCGATTAACCGCCGCGCGCTCGAGCTGGCGAAGGAGGTCGCGCTCGAAAGCGGCGCGCTGTTCGCGGGCGATATCTGCAATACCAATGTCTACGATCCCGCTGACAAGAAGTCACACGAGGCGGTCCGTTCGATGTTCGCCGAACAGATCGGCTGGGCCGCCGATGCGGGAGTCGATTTCATCATCGGCGAAACGTTTTCATACGAGCAGGAATCACTGTTCGCCCTGACGGAAATCAAGAAGGCAAGGATGGTCGCGGTGATGACGCTGGCGATGCATCAGGAACAACGCACGCGCGAAGGCTGGACTGCTGCCGACGCCTGCAAGCGGCTCGCCGATGCGGGCGCGGAAGTGGTCGGATTGAACTGCATCCGGGGGCCGGCGACGATGATGCCGCTGTTGAAACAGATTCGTGCGGTGGTTAAAACGCACATGGCCGCGTTGCCGGTGCCGTTCCGCACCAAGCCGCATCAACCATCGTTCCAGTCGCTGCGGGATGCGGAGTGGAGCGGCGATGAAGCTGGCCGGCCGTTTCCGGTGGCGCTCGATCCATTTACTTGCAACCGTTTCGAATTGGCGGAGTTTGGCCGCGAGGCGATGGAGCTCGATATTCGATACCTCGGCGTTTGCTGCGGCGGCGCGGGTCCCCATCACATTCGCGCGCTCGCTGAGGCCGTCGGCAAGCGCCCGCCGGCAAGCAAGTATTCGCCGGACATGTCGAAGCACGCGTTTTTGGGGTCGCACGAGCGCCTGAAGCAGGTGCAGAAGGATTACGCGGAAAAGCTTTAGGTCCTTGCACTTGTCAGCGTTGCAGCGCCACTATGCGCTGCGATGAGCGATGCAAGATGGCTGGTACTACTGTGCGCAAGCCGCGTTGGCTTCTCGCTGATATTCACGGTTTATTCCGCGTTGTTGCCGGTGCTGATCGGCGCGTGGCAAATGAGCGCGGCCGACGCTGGCCTGGTGCAGAGCGGATGGCACGCCGGTTACCTGGTGTCTCTGTTTGCGGCGGGTTTATTGACCGATCGCATCGGTGCGCGCAGAACCTTTCTATTGATGAGCGTCGGCGCGTGCGTCAGTGCGGTTATGTTTGCGCTGTTCGCCACCGGTTTCTGGTCTGGTCTTGTCCTGTATTTACTTGCCGGTCTTGCAGCCGGTGGCTCGTACACACCGGTGCTCGCCATGATCGCGCAGCGATACGGTGCCGCGCAGCGCGGAACTGCAATGGGTTGGTATCTCGCCGCGGGATCGTTCGGTTACGGCCTATCGCTGATTATTTCTGCGGCGCTCGCGCCCTGGGCAGGGTGGCGCGCCGCACTTGCACTGTCGGCGGCGGCGACGCTTGTTGGCGCGATCATCGGATGGATCGCGCTGCGCACATATCGCGAACAGAAACCCCATGTTTCCGAACACCTGCCATGGCTGCTTTCCGCGCGCCGGTTATGGCAGAACACACCAGCGAAGTTGGCGATCGGTGCCTATTCGTTTCATTGTTGGGAGCTGCTCGGTATGTGGGCGTGGCTTCCGGCGTTTCTGGTAGCTGCAGCGGCCGCGCAGGGTGGCGATTTTTCGGGCAGCACGCTCGCACTGGGAGTGGGAATCGCGGGCTTGACGCACCTGGTGTCGGTGCTCGGCAGCATCGCCGGCGGCACGCTGTCGGATCGCATCGGCCGCACCCGCGTGATTTTGATCATGAGCTGCGCCAGCCTGGCGTGTTCACTTTCGTTCGGCTGGATGCTTGGCGGCGCACTCTAGCTGATCACTGCCGTCGCGATCTTGTACAACGTGACCGCGATCGGTGATTCATCGGTGTTCTCCACCGTGTTGAGCGAAACCGTGCCGCCGAATCAAATTGGGTTCGCGTTTTCGGTGCGCTCCGTGTTGGGCTTCGGCATGGGCGCGATCAGTCCATGGGTATTCGGTCTGGTGCTTGATTGGTCGGGCCAAGGTGAACCGGGAATACAGGCGTGGGGACTGGCGTGGTGTTCAGTCGGTATCGGCGCACTGCTCGGTCCGCTGTTGACGTGGCGGCTGCATCGGCATCTCGCTACCTGTCGTTAATGACTACTCTCAAATTTCAATCCTTGCGCTGCGCGATGCGCGGATCGATTGAATAATAATCACCCGCATTGTCGACGAATATCTGCAGCGTCGTGACGAGGCCGGTCGGCGAATCGAGCGCTCCCGCGGCGATCGAAATCAAATCGCCGGCCGATCGTTCCCAGAGCAAACTGGCACCGCACTCGCCGCAGAACCCGCGCCGCGCGAAGCTTGACGAGCTGTACCACTTGAGTCCGCGCGCTTCTGTCAAACGCAGCGAGGTTTTCGGCGCGTTGGTGTAAGCGCCGATGTGGCCGTGCCACGTGCGACACATCGCGCAATGGCACAGCACCACGTCGCGCAGCGCGCCAGCGACCTCGAAGCGCACGGCGCCGCACAGGCAGCCGCCGCCGATTCGATCGTGGTGCTGTGTCATGCACGCCGCGCCGGCTGGCGTGATGGCCGCGCTACCAGCGCAGCGGCTCGTTCGTCACTCGGCTTGCGCGCATACGCCGCTCGATAGCAGCGCGAAAAATGCGACGCCGACGCAAAGCCGCAGGCGACGGCCACGTCGATGATGGGCTTGGTCGTCTGCAGCAGCATTTGCCGCGCGCGATCAAGTCGCAGCCGCAGGTAGTAGTGGCTCGGAGTAGCGCCCAGATATTTTGCAAACAGGCGCTCGAGTTGTCGTGCCGACAGCTCGACGTTCTGCGCAATTTCATGCACCGGTCGTGGCTCGTCATGTGCGTTTTCCATCATGCCAATGGCCGCAATCAGTTTTTGATTGGCCACGCCGAGCCGGCTCTGGATTGCCATCCTTTGTGAATCCTGCGTGCCGCGAATGTGGGGATGGATGAACTGCTCCGAGACGTCATTGGCAAGCGCGCGCCCGTCACGAGTGGTGATCACCTGCAACATCATGTCGAGCGCCACCGTGCCGCCCGCGCAGGTGCAGCGATTACCGTCGATGACGAAAATGTCGGTTGTAGTACGGATTCTTGGAAAGCGTTCGGAAAATGCGTCCAGACTTTCCCAATGCAGTGCACAGCGTCGCCCGTCCAGCAACCCTGCGTATGCCAGAACGTACGCACCGAGACTGATGCCGCCCAGTGTGGTGCCGCTGCGTGCGAGTGCGCGTAACCACTTGGCGACCGCTGCGTCATCGGCCCCTGCGTCGCGGGTGCCGGCACAGGCGAGAAGCATGTCAACTTTGGCCTCTTCGCCGGTGGCGCCGTCGACCGCGATGTCGATACCGTTGCTCGCACGTACTGCTTCACCGTCGCGCGAGAACAAGCGCCATTCGAACAATGTCGCACCCGTCAGTCGATTCGCCGCGCGCAGCGGTTCTATTGCCGCGGCAAAAGCCATCATCGGGAACTCAGGGAACAGCAGAAAGCCGACGCGATACGGTGCCGGCGCTGGTCCGCGCGCAGATTCTCTCGCGGGCAAGCGCGCCGATTTTTTTGCGCGTGACATCGCGCAATGGTACGAGATTGCTCACACGGTTTGCGGTGGCATCGATGCCGCAAGTTCGCGCAGCCTGAAGCGCTGCAGCTTGCCGGTTTCCGTGCGCGGCAAAGAGGCGACGAACTCGACGACGCGCGGACACTTGTACGGCGCGATAGTGCGCTTGCAAAATCCTTGCAACTCGAGGCGAAGATCCTCGCATCCGATGTGGCCGGGTTTGAGCACGACGTGCGCGGCAACGAGCTGGCCGCGCTCGTCGTCGGCCATGCCGACCACCCCGCATTCGGCGACGGCCGGGTGGAGCAACAATGCGCTTTCGACTTCGGGCCCCGCTACGTTGTAGCCCGAAGTCACGATCATGTCGTCGGAGCGCGCTTGATAGCGAAAATATCCTTCATCGTCGTGGACGAAAGTGTCGCCGGTCAGATTCCAACCGTCGCGCACGTAGTTGCGCTGTCGCACATCGTTCAGATAGCGGCAGCCGCTCGGACCTTTGACCGCGAGTTTGCCGACGCTGCCGCGCGGTAGCTCGTTCATCGCGTCGTCGACAACGATCGCTTGATACCCAGGAACAACCTTGCCGATCGCACCGGGTCGCACGTCAGCACCGGCAGCAGCGATGAAGATGTGGATCATTTCTGTGGCGCCGATACCGTCGATCATCTCGATGCCGGTGGCCTGCTTCCACAGCTGTCGTGTCGCATCGGGCAGGGCTTCTCCTGCCGACACCGTTTTGCGAAGGCTGCGGATGTCGAACTCGCGCGCCGGATCGAGCAGCAACATCGCCATTTGCCGATACATCGTCGGTGCGGTAAAGCAAATCGTCGCGCCTGAAGTTTCGATCGTCGCCAGCAGTGTTTCGGCGGACAATTTCTCCGCCAGCACGGTCGATGCGCCAAAGCGCAGCGGCATCGCCAATAGTCCGCCAAGCCCGAATGTGAATGCCAGAGGCGGCGTGCCGGAGAAGACATCGTCGCGTGTCGGCTGCAACACGTGCGTTGTGAATGCGTCGGCCATCACGAGAATGTCGCGATGAAAATGCACCGTGCCCTTGGGTTGGCCGGTGGTGCCGGAGGTGAAGGCGATCAAACAGGCATCGTCGCGGGCACTGCGCCAGGCGTTAAAACTCGCCGGCTTGCGAGCGGCGCGAGCTTCGAGCGCATCGGGCGCGGAATCATGGAAGTAGACGACGGTCTTCAAATCGGGCGCGTGATGCTCGCTCGCCGGATCGAGTGTCGCCGCGAGCTCCTGTTTCAGTCGAATGTCGCACAGCGCTGCGCTGACCTTGGCGGCGTCGATCATCTGCTTTAGCTCGCGCGCCCTTAGCAGCGGCATTGTGCCGACCGCTATCAAGCCCGCCTTGACCACGGCGAGCCAACATGCAGCGAGCATCGGCGTATTCGGCGCCCGGAGCAAAACGCGATTGCCCGGCGTCAGGTTCATATCTTCGATCAGCACGCGCGCAATTCGATTGACCTGAGCCTGCAGTTGCGCATAGGTGCAGGACACCAGCCGTCCTTGGACCAACGTCACAATCGCCGGACGCGCGCCATCGTCCGAATCCGCGCGCCGATCGAGTAATTCGGTGACGCAGTTCAATTGTTTTGGGTAGCGATACTCGGGCCTGTCGAGCAAAAATTCGGGCCACTCGCTATTGGGCGGCAAGTGATCGCGCGCAAACGTGTCGACGCTTCTCATCCGTTCGCGCAGACGCCGGAATGCGGCGTCACACGTTAGTCAACCTTTGCGTTGGAAACCTTCACGACCTTTGCCCACTTGTCGGTCTCGGCGCGAATGAAGGCGGCAAACTGGTCGGACGTGGTGCCGCCGGGTTGTGCGCCTTGAGCAACGAAGCGCTCGCGGACTTCGGGCACCGCAAGCGCCTTTGCAACATCGGCTTGTATCTTGTCGACGATGGCGCGCGAGGTGCCGGCCGGTGCGAACAGTCCGAACCACGAGCTGGCATCGAATCCTTTCAGGCTGGTCGCTTCCTCGATGGTCGGAACATCGGGTAACGCCGGTGAGCGCTCGCGCGAGGTCACCGCCAGTGCCTTGAGCCGCCCGCTTTTGATGTGAGGCAGGGCAGAAGGCAGATTGTCGAACATCACGTTGGTGTTGCCGGCGAGCAGATCCGTCATCGCCGGCGCTGAGCCGCGGTACGGCAAATGCACCATGTACGTCCCGGTCATCGTCTTGAACAATTCACCGGTCAGATGGATCGAGGTGCCGTTGCCGCTCGACGCCATGTTCAATTGCCCCGGCCGCGCTTTCGCGTAGGCAATGAATTCGTTGACGCTATTGACGGGTACTTTCGAGTTGATGACCATCACGTTGGGCACACCGGCGGCCAGCGTGATCGGCACGAAATCTTTTACAGCATCAAACGGCATCTTGTTGCCGCTCTGCGCAAACAGCGCAGCATTGATGGCGTGGGTGCCGACGGTTCCCATCAGCAACGTGTAGCCATCGTTCGGACTCTTTGCGACCAGCTCGGATCCGATATTGCCGCCCGCACCTGGGCGGTTTTCAATCACCACTGGCTGTTGCCACATGCGCTGCAGCTCGGCCCCGAGCGAGCGCGCAACGATGTCGGTCGTGCCCCCGGGTGGAAACGGCACGATGACGCGCACTGGCTTGCCGGGCCAGCTTTGAGCGTGCGCTGCTAACGGACTGGTACATAACAAGATCGCCGTGGCCAGCACACGGCATACAAAACCACCTCGCGTCATAGCTGCTCCTTGAACGTTATGGGCGCAGTCTGCCTTCGTCACGTTGGTTCGTCTATGCTGGTCGCAGCATGGCGAAGTTCGTATTGGCGCTGGACCAAGGAACGACCAGTTCTCGCGCGATCGTGTTCGATCGGCGCGGGCGAATAGTCACCACTGCGCAGCAAGAGTTTCGGCAGCTCTTTTCGCAGGCAGGGTGGGTGGAACACGATGCCGTTGAAATCTGGTCGAGCCAACTGCAGTGCGCACAGTCGGCGCTGCGACAGGCCGGCGTACGACAGGGCGACATCGCTGCGGTAGGGGTTACGAACCAGCGCGAAACAACCGTCATTTGGGATCGCGCCAGCGGCGTGCCGATCGCCAACGCGATCGTGTGGCAGGACCGTCGTACTGCGGAGCGCTGCCAGACGCTGCGTGAGCAAGGCGCGGAGCGCGGTGTCACGGCAAAGACCGGACTGCTGCTCGACCCGTACTTTTCCGCCACCAAGATCGAGTGGTTGCTCGACAACATTCCGGGCGCCCGCGTACGCGCCGAGCGCGGCGAACTGGCATTCGGCACGATCGACAGTTGGTTGATCTGGAACCTGACCGGCGGTGTTGAGCACGTTACCGACGTCAGCAACGCGTCTCGCACGCTGCTGCTCGATTTACATACGCTGGCGTGGAGCGACGAACTGCTCGAGTTGTTCAACGTACCTCGCTCGCTGCTGCCGCGCGTGACTGCGTCGAGCGAGGTCGTCGGGGCGACCGTGCCGGAACTGTTCGGAGAGTCGATTCCGATCGCTGGCAATGCAGGCGATCAACAGGCGGCGACCTTCGGCCAGGCGTGCTTCGCCGAAGGAATGGCCAAGAACACCATTGGAACCGGCGCGTTTATGTTGATGAACGTCGGCGCCCAGCCGCAAGCGTCGAACAATCGCTTGTTGGCGACCGTTGGCTGGACGCTTTCGAGCTCGGCGAGCACGGCCTACATGCTGGAGGGCAGTGTGTTCGTCGCCGGTGCCGTCGTGCAATGGTTGCGCGATGGGCTGGGCCTGTTCGCACGCGCCGATGATGTCGAAGCGCTGGCGCTTCAGGTGGAAGACACCGGCGGCGTAGTGCTGGTGCCCGCATTCGTAGGCCTCGGAGCGCCATACTGGGATAGCAACGCGCGCGGCACGATTGTGGGGCTCACGCGCGGAACTACCAAGGCACATATCGCGCGCGCGGCGCTGCAATCAATCGCGTTCCAATCGGCCGATGTATTGACGGCGATGCAGCGCGACGCACGGCGGCCTGTGACAGAGATCAGGGTCGACGGCGGCGCGGCAAAAAACGATTTGTTGCTGCAGTTTCAGGCCGACCTCACAGACGTTCCGGTAGTGCGCCCCGCCGTAACAGAGACGACGGCGTTGGGCGCGGCATACCTGGCCGGCCTTGCGGTTGGTTTTTGGGGCGGGCTCGATGAGATTTCAGAGTTGTGGCACGCCGAGCGTCGCTTCGAGCCTGCGATGCAGGCGTCGCACCGCGACGAACTCACCGCGCGCTGGCATCAGGCGGTCGAGCGGTCCAGGCGCTGGTCCACATGAGTGCACCGGCGGTAATCAAACGCGAGCCATTGCTCGCGCAGCTGCGCCAAACACGCGTGTGGGATGTCATTGTTATCGGCGGCGGCGCCACCGGCCTCGGCATCGCGGTCGATGCGGCGCAGCGCGGGTTCAGCACGGCATTGATCGAAGCGCGCGACTTTGCCAGCGGGACATCGAGCCGTAGTACGAAGCTGATTCATGGCGGAGTTCGCTATCTGGCGCAAGGCAACGTGAAGCTGGTGCGCGAAGCGTTGTCGGAGCGAGCGTTGCTGCTGACGAACGCGCCGGCGCTGGTGAAGCCGCTGAAGTTAATCGTGCCGTGTTATCGAACATTGGAGCGCGAATTCCTGCGCGTGGGGCTTGGCGTGTATGACGCGCTGGCCGGAAGCCGTGGCATTGGTGATACGCGCTGGCTCTCGCGCGCGGAGACGATCGCGCAGCTGCCGGGGGTCAGGGCGCATGGCCTGCTCGGTGGAGTTGCCTACTGGGACGCCCAGTTCAACGATGCGCGCCTTGCGATCGCGTTGATGCGTACAGCAGCCCGCCAGAGTGCGGTCGTAGTCAACTACATCGAAGTCGATCGCATTGAGCTCGAGGCGGGTACGGTAAGCGCGCTGATGGCGCGCGATGTAAAAACTGGCGAGCGGTTTCGCTTATGCGCGAAAGTTGTGTTCAACGCCACCGGGGTCTGGGCCGACGACGTGCGCCGGCACGCGCATGGCGCTGCACCATCGCTGACGACGATAAGCCGGGGTTCACACATCGTGGTGCCCGCGTCGTTCATGCCTGGCGCTAGCGGCATGATGATTCCCAGAACCACGGATGGTCGCGTGCTTTTTGCGATTCCCTGGGAGCACTACCTGATGGTCGGCACGACCGATGTCGCGGCCCCCGGACCAACGTGGCAGCCGGAAGCATCGGCTGCCGAGATTGAGTACATCATTGACACTGCTCGCGACTATCTGCAGTCGCCGATTTCGCGCGGTGATGTGCTGACTACATTTGCCGGCCTGCGTCCGCTGTTTTCGCCCACAGCAGCAAAGGCGACCAAAACGATTTCGCGCGAGCACGCCATTGTGATCGAGCACGGAAACCTGGTCACGGTGGTCGGCGGCAAATGGACCACGTATAGAAAAATGGCGCTCGACGCGCTGGATCAGGCTGTAAAAGTCGGATTACTCGATGCGCGGCCTTGCAGGACCGCAGGCTTGAAGCTCGAGGTAGATGATTCGATCGAAACCGCATGCCATGAAGCAGAAACAGCGGCGTTCGCGGGCGAGGGTACAGATTCAATTACCGAGTTTGTCGCCCTCGCAATCAACCATGAGCAGGCGCACTACGCCGATGACGTGATAGCTCGGCGCCTGCGCGTTGCGTCCTTGAGCGATTACGCTGTAAGCCGCGTCAGGCCGATTGTTTCGGCCGCACTGGAAGCAGCCAAAAAAAAAGGCCACTCGAACGAGTGGCCTTAATGGTAGGAATGTTGTTCGTCTAGAACAGGTGGCGAATACCGACCGTGTACTCCCTGCGGTCGAGCGTAGCGCTGTTGTTGATGAACTTTTCGCCATCGCTATCCGAGAAACTGATGTAAGCGTTGGTACGACGTGAGAACGGGTAGGTAAAGCCGATCGCCCAGACGTCGCGGTCGCGCTCACGAGTCGATAGGGCTGTTACCGGACAAGCGGCAGTCGTCGACGCGAGCAAGCAAGTTGTCACTGAATCACCGCTGCGGCGCTGATAGGAACCGAGCAAAGTGCCGCCGAGAATTGGAACGCTTAAGCCGGCCATCCAAGCGTCAGCGTCAGCACCCGGATCAGGCTGAACGGCCAGGCCCGAGGTGAAGTACACGTTATCTTCCTTGGCATAGGCACCGTGTATTTTCAAGAATTTCAAATCAAACGTTGCGCCGACCTGCAGGTGTTTCTGGTCTGAAGCGTTCGCAGACACACGAGGCGTTGTTGCACTGCCGGCAATTCCATTATCGTTTACATCGATGATGTCGTAGGTCACAACAGCAAAGAAAGGACCGCGCGCGAAGTTTGCGCCAAGGAAAATAACGCGGTTGTTGTTGCCGCTGCCTGCTCCTTCCGTGCCGTTACCGTTAAACGAGTAACCGGCGCCGAACTTGAAGCCACCAAAAGTCGGGGACGAATACAGCACCGAGTTGTCAAGGCGCAGCGCGCCCGCAGAGGTAAACGTCGAGCCTAGCCCTGAATCGCCAAAGCCCGTCAGGAACGGATCGGTGTTACCAAACATGTCAAACGAACCGGTACCCGATGAGAACGTGGCGACTCGACCGGCCACCAATGTGCCCCAACCGCCCGACAATCCAGCCCAAGCCTGACGGCCGAACAGACGTCCACCCTGGCCTTGGACACCTGTATCCGCAGCGTAACCGCCTTCGATCGTGAACACTGCGTTCAGATTGGGAGACAGGGCTTCCGATCCGCGCACACCCCATCGGCTACCGGATTGGTGACCGGAGTTAATGCCACGGGTGGACGATTGGCCGCTTCCGTCCGGATCCTGGTATTGAAAGTTGATGTCCAAAATGCCGTAGAGCGTTACGTTCGACTGTGCGAGCGCAGCGCCTGAGAAAGCACCGAGTAAAGCCAGTGCTATCAGATTTTTTTTCATGTGAAGCTCTCCTAGCTAGTGTTGGGAATTCTTTACGCCACGGCCCCGCACGAAGCCGCCACGCGAATGATTCACTCCCCTTGGGAAGTCCAGCGCATTCTTTCAGACGAGCCATCACAAGGCAAAGAAAGCAGGCGAAAAGACCCGAATAAAGTGCGTCGTGTTGCGGTCAGACAACAAAGAAAAGGGCCGCCGCGTTGCCGACGTGGCGGCCCAATCTGTCCTCGAATAGCTGCTAAAAGCTGTGACGGATGCCTACTTGAAACGCGCTCGCGTCTTCGCCTGCTGCGGTGGTGTAGCCGGTGGTGTAACCGGCTGAAGTCAGGCTCATGCGCGCCTGGTCGCTGTTGTTCATGAATGCGGCGACTGCGTAAAGCTGCGTACGGCGTGAAAACTCGTAGAAGTACGCCACGCCGTAGTGGCTGGCTTTGGCATCGGCCGTGGCCCAGGCCGAGCGCCCGTCGTCCTTGCCGTAGTTGTATACCCCGTACAGCGTGCTTCTGCCAAAGGTCCACGAGATGCCGCCGTGATAAGCCTTCGAGTCGGTCGGTCCGACCAGCCCGCGCATCGTGTCGATGTCGAAACTGTTGATTTGCAGGCTACCTAAAAGGGCGGTAATGGCCGCCAGGCTGCCGCCGGTCGAAACCACGATGTTCTGAATATCTTCGGGCCTCAGCAGCGGATTCTCGTTCTCCCGTTGCAGATATTGCGCGTACAGCTTGATCGGACCGAAGCCTACGAAGCCACCGGCGTTGAACATCTCGAGGCCGGTTCGCTTCTGCGGATTGGTGCCGGTGTTGAACGGAACGACGTTGTTGCGGTTGTAGCCGACGCCGACACCCCAGGTCTTGGTGTTGTACTGCA
>JACCZX010000083.1 GCA_013695705.1 Burkholderiaceae bacterium
CCGCTCGGCAGCCTGTACACGCTACTCGAGCACGACACCGCAACAGAATTTGTCGACGAATTTGCCGAGATTCCAATCGATGCGTCCGAGGTGGTCTGGATTGCTACCGCGAACGAGTCGAGCTCAATTCCGTCGCCGATTTTGAATCGGATGAACGTGTACTCGATCGATGCGCCTGATTACGAAGGGTCGCTGCGCATCGCGCGTTGCATTTACGAAGAATTGCGCACTGAGCACGCTTGGGGGCGCACGTTTCCAGTCGTGTTGGGTGCCGACAGCCTGGACCGTCTGGCGAGGTTGAAGCCGCGTGAAATGAGACGGGTGCTGCTCGCAGCGTTCGGCAACGCAAAGCTCGCGGGGCGCGATGAGATTCGACCCGACGACATTACCGAAGAGCGCACCGCAAAAAAAACGCGGATCGGGTTTTAACCGACGTTGCTCGTGTACGCGACCGCTGCGCGGTCGCACGTGCACTCGCAACGATTAGTTAGGCGCGCTCCCTTCGGGGCGGCCGCGCGTATGCGCACCTTACAAAAGCCGGGGAAAAATGTCTACGGTCGCCATCACTGATCACTGATCACTGATCACGAACTCTTGATTTGCTCCGCCGCGACTCGCTTGTATACCGGACCCCACAGTGGGTGGCCGACTTCGGCGTCGGTGAGCCTAAAATTTGAATCGGCTGCGAAGGCGGCGCGAAATGCCGCCTCGCACTCGGCCGGTCGACTGTATGCGCACGCGACAAACGCCAGATGCTTATTGGCGGCTGCCACATCGTTGCCATCTCGCAAGCCTTCCGCCAGTGCGCGCTTAAACATTACTTCGGCGCGCTCGTACTGGCCGTCTTCGTAAAACCGCATTCCATTTAAGAACGAGCGCTCGGCCGGCTGCTCGTACAAGCGTGCGATGCTGATCGTCGGCGCCGGCGGTGGTGGCGGTGCGCGCGGTGGCTCAAGCAAGGCGCAGCCGTTAAGCACAAAGCCGATCAGTGTGATCGCGCCGAGCGGCTGGAGTTTTAGAACCGAGTTGTGCGTCATTCAAACAAGTGGTTGATTCGCAACGGACGCCCCGGAACTACGTCTATCTGTGCAACGTAAGGCTGCCGCTGCCCATTGCGCAATTCAATAGTATGGCGGCCGACTGGCAGCATGAGTTGCGCCAGTGGCGGCGTTGTTCCCTCTCTCGCTCCGTTAACGAAGACTTCACCCCATGGTGCCACTGCAAACACCACTAATCCCTTTTCGGCCTGCAGCGCGGATGCTTTAAGGGGCCGCGAGTAATTCGGTCGGGACGGCGGCGCGGATGTTGCATTCCCAGGTTGGTCTGCTGCCAGCGCTTCAAGCATCGGCGGCGACGCGGCTTCGGGTGGACTTGTTGAATGTGCAGCTTGCAACCCGCTCGCCGCTGCTGCTGGCGTATTGCTGCCACGCCATGCGGCGCCAAAGGCAGCTATCAGCGCCAACGCGCAGGCGGCGCCACCCAGTGCCCAATGATTTGTCCGGCGCGACGGCGCGACATTATCGATTCGCATTGCCGATTGCATATTCACTGTGGCGATCCGCAGTTGCACCGGCGGCACAATTTCAACGCGGGCGGGCATGCCGGTGATCGTCAGCGCGCTCGGGGACTGCGAGCCACGATTTCCCCAGAGAAAGGTTGTCAGCGCATTGCGAAATTGCGCCGCGGTACCGAATGGGCGTGCGCCGTGCAATTCGAGCGCGTTTTCCGCGATCTCTGCCAGTGCAAGCGGCGCAGCGGGCCGGACTTCAATAATCGGACTGTCGCCGCTCTTGCGCGCACGCAGTGCATTGACGTCCGGCCGCGTTCCGGTCAACAGGAGAAACAGCAACGCGCCCAACGCACGAATGTCTTTGCGCCGCGCCTCCGACCCGAGCTCATTCTGGAAATAGGGCAGCATTGCCTCAGTGCCGGCGAGCTCGAAATCGCCGGTCACGCCGCTGTCGATCCAGCCACCGAAGCCCATCACCTTCGGCAACTTCTCCGGCTCCTGCAGGTAGATGCGCGACGGCGCTAGATGCCCGTGCGGGACGCCGCGCGAGTGCGCGTGTTCGATTGCGTCAGCGACGCGTGCCGCGATGTCAGCGGCCTGTAGCACGCCGGGGCGAAAGCCATCGTGAATCGCCTCGTCGAGCAGTTTGCCGTCGACTCGCTCCAGCGCTAGATAGCCAATGTTGTGCACGCGCCCGGCGTCGAACACTGTGACGATATGCGGGTGATGCAGCCGGCCCGCAGCCTGGGCCTGGCGCATGAACGCCTGCTCGATCCGCTCGTGAGCAGCGGCTTCTTCGTCGCGCCGCGGCTGCAACTGCACTGCCTTGATCACGAGCTCGCGATTGAGAACGGGATCGAGCGCCAGATACGCGACCGTATGCCGATCACGCCGCAGTTCACGCAGGATCGAGTAGCGGCCGATCAGCTTCAGATTCTGCGTAAGCGCGTCGGCCATCAGCAGAACAAGTGCCTAAACAAGTGAGAGAACCAATGGCTCATTGGCTCAGGCTAGCCGATGTATTGGCGCTTCACAATCGGCGCTAAACGACAAAAAGCGAGCGGAATGGACGCGAAGTGTGGTGCTAGAAGCGATGCTGCAAGCCGAGTGTTTCACCCGAGCGGATCTCCACGCGCGCGACAAACGGCGGCGCCGAGCCATTTCGAATTTCGATCGTATGCACACCGGGTGAAAGCGTCAGTTGCGTTAGCGGCGGCGACACGCCGTTGGGTGTGCCGTCCACGCTGATCTCCCCCCATGGTGAAACAGCCAATGTGACGGTCCCATCGCGCGGCGGCACCACCGGTGCGATGACCGGCTCGGCCTTGCGACGGGCAGCGGCCCGGGCATCGGCCGCCTGAGCGTCGGCAATCGCCGAGGTTGCAATCGGCTCTGCAGCAGGCGCGGGTGGCGGCCCGGTTACGGGCACTGTAACGGGCTGCGGCTCACTGGCCGGCGCTGGAATCGCGGCCCGCACTACCGGGGGTTCACGGTCCCGACGCAGTGCCGCGATCAGCATGATGACTGCCACTGCGCTGGTCAAGATCGCGACGACGGCGCGCCCGCTGAATGCACGCTTTCTCGATTTTGACGCATCCTTCGGCTCGCTCGCTCGCGCAGTGACTGCCGCATCAACCGCCGGTGCACGTGAACCATCGACGAAGTCCGCCAGAGCATTGCGCAATTCGGCCGCCTTCTGATAACGCCCGGCGGGCTCTTTCGACATTGCCCTGCGCACGATATCCACCAACGGTGGAGGTGTCTCCGGGCGGATGCGATCGACCGATTTTGGATTTGCAACGAGCACCTGATCGAGCGTCTCATCGACGGTGCGGCCGTCGAACGCCCGGCGCCCGCATAACAATTCGTAGAGGATGGTACCGAGCGAAAAAATATCACTGCGTGCATCGAGCGGCGCGCCGTCGGCCTGCTCGGGTGACATGTAATTCGGGGTGCCGACCAGCTGGCGCGTTCCGCGCGGCTTCGCTTCAGGCATCGGCGCCAGCGCAGTGCCGAAGTCGAGTAGCTTCGGCTTCAGGTCGCGCGAAAGAAAGATGTTGCTCGGCTTGATGTCGCGATGAACCAGGCCGCGCTTGTTCGCGTAGTGAATCGCATCGGCTACCCGCATCATCATCGCGGCCGATTGGCGCGGGCTCATCCGGTTGCCGCTCGCCAGGTATTCGTGCAGGTCCTGACCGTGCAGCCGCTCCATGGCGATGTAGGCATACGCATCGGTCTTGCCGGCGTCATAGATCGTAACGATGCTCGGATGACTCATGCCGCCGGCCGATTTTGCCTCGTGCAAAAAGCTCGCTTCAATCTGCGTGCGAAACTGGTCTTCGCGCGCCAGCGGAATAATCTTGATAGCAACTTCGCGCGCCAGCACCGGATCCTGCGCCGCATACACGACGCCATAAGAGCCGCGGCCGATTTCGTTCAGGATCGTGAACCGTCCGATCGTTTTCGGCGGCGCAGGCGTCGGGGCGTCGATCGGGTCGAAAGGGACGGTGGCGGCAAACGGTTCGGACATTCGGGACGAATTATCGCATTGCGTGTGTGGGGTAATGCTGCAAATAAATCTGTGATCTTGACGTCGCGGGGCGCAAGCGTCTGGCGGAGCGGCGCTGCCTGAGTCGTCGGTCGCTTCGCGACTGCTCTGCGGTACTCGCGCCAGCGGCGGGCCTGTCAACTCGCAGCGCTCAGACAACAGG
>JACCZX010000093.1 GCA_013695705.1 Burkholderiaceae bacterium
CTCGTAATGCATCACGCCACAATTGGGAACGTCGGCGGCGCGGTCGAGCTCGAGGATGCGCATCTCGTCCATGCGCTCGAGCAAGTACCGAAAGCAATTGACGATCACCTGATGCGCGACGATTAGCACGCGCTCACCGCGGTACTCACGCGTCATCGTGTCGATCAGGCTGCGCAGCCGCAGGATCACGTCGCACCAGCTTTCACCGCCCGGGGGACGAAAATAGAACTTACCGACGTGAGCGCGCTGCTCACTCAGATCGGGGTGGCGCTCACGTATGCCGAACGTGGTCAGGCGATCGAGGATTCCGAACTCTTTCTCGCGCAGGCGCTCGTCGGATTGCAGGGTGTGCGCATCCGGCGCAACTCCCGCCGCTTTGAGCAACAGCTGCGCGGTCGTGCGTGCTCTCAAATACGGCGAGCACAGCACGACATTCGGCAGCGCGGCCGCAGGCAGACGGCCGAACCATTGCCCGAGCGCGATCGATTGTTGCTCGCCAAGTTCTGAAAGCGGTACATCGATATCGCGCGTTGCGATATCGATCAACGGCAGACGCGCTGCTTCGGCGGAGTCACGCGCGACGTTGCCGGCACTTTGCCCATGCCGGACGATCCACAAGTGCTGCGGCCACTTTTGTTCCACGAAGGGTCCTGTCGTTAGTAACCGCGCCGGTATTTGACGAGCGCGAGCGTTCGATAAATGCCGTGCACGAATTTGCCGTAAGGCAATAGCAGGAACAGTGCGAGCACCGGCCCCAGATGAAGCGCCAGCAACGACGGCATCCAGGCCGACGCGCGCGCGCCAAGCAACAGCAGCCCGGTGAGGCCGGTGATCAGCAAAAGCGACGTAAAGCCAACATCCAGCGAATTTTGAGCAGGGTCGTATAAAGCCGCCGGCTTCACTTTTCGCAGCCATAACAGTCCGATCGGCCCGCTGACGAGGCCGACGCCGCCGATGACTCCCAACAGCACCGGCACGCTGCTCCAGGCATACGGTGCGATGCGTCCGAGCGCGTAGTGATAGATCGATGCGACGCTGGTCGATGCGAGGCAGAACATGAAACCGTAGAACGTCAGATGATGAAACACGCGCCGCGCCTGTGTCGGCGCTGTGCTTGACTCCGGGCAGCCGTCACCGCCACCTTCCAGATACGTCAGCGCGGCGGCATCTTTCAACGCCGCCAGCGTTGCGCCGCTTGCGACACGCTCGTCCGGCCGTTCGATCTCGCGCCAGAAGCGCCACGCGCCAACGGCCAGTGCAACGCATGCGAATACGAAGCTCAGGCCGAATAACGTCACCAGAAAATTATGCGGAAAGATCGCATAGAACGACCCCTCCCCAACGTGAGCGAGAAAGAATCCGTCGCTGCGCCACGCGATGCCAAGCGCGAAAAAAAACGTCAATGACGCAGCGAGCGTCAGCGCAATCAGCGCCGGATGTCGCCGAAATGCCGCGGCGAAAAAACGCGGCCATGCATAAGACTCGTACGACACGAGCCGCACCTGCGCCAGCACGCGCGGCACGTTGACCGCGAATTGGTGTGGCGGTGCGTACTGGCACGCTGCATAGCACGCGCCGCATTGGTGGCAGAGGTTCGCGAGGTAATCAAGGTCCTCGCGTGCAAAATCGATGCGCCGCTCCATCGCGGGAAACATGGCGCAGTAGCCTTCGCAATAGCGGCATGAGTTGCAGATGCCAATGACCCGAGCCGCTTCCTGATAGAGCAAGGCACTCATTGCATGCTCTGCGCGAGACGCGCTGACGATGCACCGGCGATGCGGCCGAACACCGTGCCGATGGTCATTCCGATTCCCGCCACGTAGCCCTGCCCTAGCACGTTGCCAGCCATGATCTCGCCCGCCGCCAGCATGTTGGCAGAGCGATCGCCGTCATTCATCACAATGCGGGCATCAGTGTCGACGCGGACACCGAGATACGTGAATGTGATGCCAGGCCGCAGCGGAAACCCAAAATACGGCGGCTTCTCGATGCGCTGCGCCCAATGCGTCTTTGGCGGAGTGATGCCTGCAGTGGCGCAGTCGTCGAGCACCGCGTGATCGAACGTGCCGGGCTGCACGGATGCATTGAACTGATCGATCGTCGCTTGCAACGCCGGGCGATCGAGTGACAGTTTGTCGGCGAGCTCCGATAGCGTCGCTGCGCGCTCGCCGGGGAAAACCGGCGGCATGAAGCGACCGATCGCCTTGGAATCGATGATTGAATACGCGATCTGATCGGGTTGTTGCGCGACCAGGCGGCCCCAGATGGCATAACGCTTTGGCCAGAAGTCTTCGCCTTCGTCGTAGAACCGCTGCGATGCGCGATTGACGACGATGCCGAGTGACACACAATCGACGCGCGTGACGATGCCGCCGTCGAACTTGGGTGCACGCGCGTCGATCGCGACCGCGTGGCATTGCGTTGGATCACCGACCTGCTCAGCGCCGCTGTCGAGCAACGCGCGCAGCACGGCGCCACGGTTATAAGGCGTGCCGCGCACGATGAAATTATCGGCGGCGGGTCCCCACGCGTCGCGCAGCCATTCGAGATTTGATTCAAAGCCGCCCGCAGCAGCGACCAGCGCAGACGCCTCGATGCGCTCCGTGCGTTCGCCCTGCCGCACGATCGCTGCAGTGAAACGCCCGTGCGCGATTTCGAGCGCGACCACTTCGCTGTCGTAACGAACTTCGACGCCGAGCATTCGCGCCGAGCGGTAGTA
>JACCZX010000323.1 GCA_013695705.1 Burkholderiaceae bacterium
CCAGAACGACCGGACGGATCGATGGTCGGGGGGAGCCCAACTTGTCCAAAGCCCAGGTCCGCTGTGAGCACCGTGACGACCAGCACCAGCACAAGAATACGGAGAGACAATGAAGAACTTCGAAACCGAAAATCGCCACGCTCTATGTCCTCTCCTCCGTCTATAATCATGCCCCCTGATTACCCTACATCGTGACAGGAACACCACTCGCCTAACTTCAGGTGTCACGCGCCCAAGCAGAACTTGGTTCAGGGCACGAGCAAAATATCCCTTATGAGCTGATGCGAGATGGGGAAGTTCATTCCGCCAGCCACCGTGCTGGGATCGGTTTGCCGCCGAGTCCGATGCAGGGAAAGTATTGATGCAGGCAACCAGCAGGCGTGAGATTACCTTTTCTGGCTTTGCGCAGAATGGCATCGCATCTGAGAATAACTGCTGAACTGAGCCATCTTCTCACCGGCAAGAATCGAGATACGCCTCCCCCCCGGGGTGGAGACAGAAGGACTCACTCAAGTGAAGAGACGCCAAGTACATTGACTACGCACTACAGGGAACCTTCCCTCACCGTCATGGACTACGGAAAAGGAAGTACAGCCTGTCTTTAGAATACTCCTGTGTCGCAACTGCGGAACTAGGGCAGCGTAACCGTGCCGTTGGGTCCAAACTGAGACTTCACGTCAAGCGTGCTGTTGGGCTGTCGGAAATCGTTGGCGTTGATAATGATGTTGCCGCCAGGACCATTCACCGCCGTACTCTCGACTCGGGCGCCGTCTCGCAGCCGGACCACGCCTGAGATGAGGCTGATGTTGCCTCCCGCCCCATTGACGCCGGCACTTGTGCTTATCAGGCCTCCGTCGATACGAATCCGTTCAGGAGCCTCTATAATAATATTTCCGCCATGCTCACCGTCTGAATGGGCTGATAAGACGCTCGACTGACTCAGGTAACTCTTCCCGGCGTCGATTACGATGTTTCCGCCGTTCCCTGGAGAGCGGCTGGTGCCCGGGTCCCCTTCCGCCAAGACTGTCGCGTGGTTGAGGCGCACTACCTCCCCAGCCGTGACGGTGATATTGCCCGCATCTCCGCTAACCGAACTCGCCTCAATCCTACTGTGGTCAATGCGGACGGTGTCGGTGGCATTGATGACGATGGTCCCACCACCATTAGTAGGCGGGGAGCCAGTCGCTCTCCCTGCGACGCTCAATTCAGAACCATTCTGCAGATGGACCTGGTCGGCCTGGATGGCGATTGATCCTCCCGGAGCACTAATAAAGCGACCAGGAATTGCCCCCGTGGCACCGACATGGCTACCGTCCAAACTCACGACAGGTGCGGTAAGTGTCACACTGCCTCCGCGTTGACCTGGATCTCCAAAATTAATACCCGCGTCAACCGTGCTCTTCGTCAGTCGAATGGCCTGGCCAGCCTCAAGAGAAATCGTCCCTGTGGTGAATCCGCCGCCATGGGTGACAATGTGACTTTCGTTCGCCCGGATGCTGTCACTCACCTGAATAGTGATAGGTGAGCCGAACGATGTGATAGTAGGGGAACCACTAGTGGAGTCAAGCTGTGCTGTGATCGTGGAATGATCCATGACCAACCGGCCTCCACGAATCACAATCGGACCGCTCGCTCTATTCGCAAAACTTGGATCTGACGTATTAACCTCGGAACTCACCATCCTGATAGTCCCAAGGGCAGGGGACGCGATCCCACTGGGAACCGTGTCTGTTCGTACTTCGCCCCGCGAGGCTACGCTCACGAGCTCCACTCCACCGGCTGCTTTGACGCTGGCTTCCGATAGAATGATATTACCGCCCACCAGGGACAACGACCTGTGCGGCTCATTTGCTTGAAGATCTTTTTCGTGCGGGTCCAAAGTCGCTCCCTGCACCGTAATCGGACGGGGGTGCGAGTTCAAAAAGCCAAAGGCGACCACGGGCGCTTGTGAGAGCAGCGCGTCTTGCGGACCGGGGATCGCATTGAAGCGGAGGCCGTCGGCCAACCGGAGATAGTCCGC
>JACCZX010000159.1 GCA_013695705.1 Burkholderiaceae bacterium
GCATATTCGCGGTTCAGCTTCGCGATAAGGCTCGCGCTAATCTCCGCCGGGCAAACGGCTTCGCATTCGTAGGTGTTGGCGCAATTCCCGAAGCCTTCCGCATCCATCTGGCGGACCATCTTCAGAACGCGATCCGTGCGTTCGGGATGACCCTGTGGCAAAAGCGCGAGGTGCGAAACCTTCGCCGCGGTAAAGAGCATGGCGGATGCATTGGGGCACGCCGCCGCGCAAGCTCCACAGCCAATGCAGGCAGCGGCCTCCATTGCCAGATCCGCATCGTGTTTTGGCACGGGGATTGAGTTCGCTTCCGGCGCGGAACCGGACCGCGCCGAAACGAACCCGCCCGCCTGCACAATCCGATCGAGCGCCTCGCGACTAACTACGAGATCCCTGACCAGGGCGAACGGTCGCGCACGAAACGGCTCGACCGTGATCGTCGCGCCATCCTTGAATCGCCGCATGTAGAGCTGGCATGCGGCGCCCGGATGATCGGGTCCATGCGCTTCGCCGTCGATCGTCAGCGAACAGGTGCCGCAGATGCCTTCCCGGCAGTCCGATTCAAACGCGATTGGATCTTCCCCCTTTTCGGCAAGGCGCTCGTTCACGACGTCGAGCATTTCGAGGAAAGAAGTGTTCGGCGACACATCGGTCGCATCGTAATTTACGAGCCGCCCTTTGGCTTCAGCCGTCTTCTGCCGCCAGACTCGGAGCCGGAAGTTCATCGTTGAGAGTCGAGGGTTGAGAGTTCAGCGACGGGAATCGTCCTCGTTGATGAGTAGACGCGCTCGGCGAATTCCATCGCCGTTGGCCAAACTTCGAGGGTCTCAAAGTTAAACATGATCTGGTTGCCCTGCGGCTCTCAACTCTCAACTAAAAACTCTCAACCTATTTGTAGCTCCTTTGCGCCAGCTCCACGGTCTCGAAGTTCAGCGGCTCGCGATGTAACGTTGGCGTCTCGATTGTGCCGTTGCCCTGGAATTCCCATGCGAAGACCGCGGCAAATCTCTCGTCGTTGCGCAGCGCTTCGCCCTCGGGCGTCTGATGCTCCTCGCGGAAATGCCCTCCACAGGATTCGTCGCGCTCCAGCGCATCGATGCACATCAGTTCGCCGAATTCCAGGTAGTCGGCGACGCGTCCGGCGCGCTCGAGCGACTGGTTGTATTCCTCGCCGCTGCCGGGGATGCGCACGCTCCGCCAAAATTCTTCACGCAAGTCCGGGATCCGGCCGAGCGCTTCGCGCAACCCGGCAGCGTTCCGCGCCATGCCGCATTTATCCCACATGAGCAGACCAAGCTCACGGTGAAAGGAATCGACCGTCCGCGTCCCATTCACGTTGATCATTTTCTGGATCCGCGCGCGGATATCGGCCTCCGCTTTGCGGAACTCCGGATGTTCGATCGACGGCCGCTTGCCGATCTGGCCGGCGAGGTAAGTCGGCAACGTATAAGGCAAAACGAAGTAGCCGTCGGCGAGGCCCTGCATCAGGGCGCTGGCGCCGAGCCGGTTCGCGCCGTGATCCGAGAAGTTCGCTTCGCCGATCACGTGCAAACCGGGCACGTTGCTCATCAAATTATAGTCAACCCAGAGGCCGCCCATCGTGTAGTGCACGGCTGGATAGATGCGCATCGGCTGCCTGTAGGCGTCTTCCCCGGTTATCTTCTCGTAGATGGCGAAGAGATTGCCGTAACGCTCCCGGATCGTCTTCTCGCCCAGACGCGCAATAGCGTCCGCGAAATCGAGATAAACCCCTCGTCCACCAGGGCCGACCCCGCGGCTGGCGTCACATGCTTCCTTTGCGCTGCGCGAGGAAATGTCGCGCGGGGCGAGGTTTCCGTAGCTCGGGTATTTTCGCTCGAGGTAGTAGTCGCGTTCTGCTTCCGGAATCTCGGATGGTTTGCGCGTGTCCCCCTGCTTCTGAGGAACCCAGACGCGGCCGTCGTTGCGCAACGACTCGGACATCAAGGTGAGCTTCGATTGATTCTGTCCGCTGACCGGGATGCAGGTCGGATGGATTTGCGTGTAGCAAGGGTTCGCAAAGAGCGCGCCCTTTTTATAGGCGCGGTAGGTGGCGGTGACATTGCAGCCGCGGGCGTTCGTCGAAAGATAAAAGACATTGCCGTATCCACCTGTCGCGAGCACGACCGCGTCCGCCGCATGGGCCTTGATCTCGCCCGTCACGAGGCTGCGCGTGATGATTCCTTTCGCGTGCCCATCGACCAGCACTACGTCCAGCATTTCGGTGTGCGGGAACATCTCCACCGTGCGCGCGTCGATTTGACGACAGAGCGCCTGATACGCGCCTAACAACAACTGCTGCCCGGTCTGACCGCGCGCGTAGAAGGTCCGGGACACTTGCGCGCCGCCGAAAGAGCGATTCGCGAGCAACCCGCCATACTCCCGCGCGAACGGCACCCCCTGCTCGACGCAGTGGTCGATGATGAGATTGCTGACTTCCGCGAGGCGATAAACGTTCGCTTCCCGCGAACGGAAATCGCCGCCTTTGATCGTGTCGTAGAACAAACGAAAGACGCTGTCGCCGTCGTTTTGGTAGTTCTTCGCGGCATTGATTCCGCCTTGTGCCGCGATGCTGTGGGCGCGACGCGGGCTGTCCTGAAAACAGAAGCACTTCACGTA
>JACCZX010000187.1 GCA_013695705.1 Burkholderiaceae bacterium
GGTGTGCTCGTGCTGGACCCGCTGAACTTTGGCTTCGCAGGCGGAAATCTGGTGTCTACCATCACGCTTGATGCACGCACCAATCCAATCGCCGCCAAGGTGTCGATCGATCTGCGCCGCGTGCGCCTCGAACGCCTTTTCCCCACGTTGGAAACCGTAAAGAACACCAGCACGGGTTCGCTCGGGGCGCAGATTCGCCTGGCAGGCCGCGGCAATTCGATTGCCGCCATGATGGCCACCGCAGACGGCACGCTTAATTTCGGCATGGCGGGCGGCAAAGTGTCCGAACTCGGAATATGGCTTGTCAACCTGCACGGCGGCCAACTGCTGCCGTTGCTCTTCGGCGGTGACCGCCCCACGCAGATTCGTTGTGGCGCGGCGGCGTTCGCCGTCGATGACGGCCTGGCCACCCTGGGTCTGTTCGTGTTCGACACCGAGGAGTCGAACATCAGCGGTAGCGGTACGCTTAATCTCGGCACCGAGCAGTTGGACATCACACTCGAACCGCGCGCGAAAAAGGCCGGCATCCTGTCGTTGCGCGGCCCGGTGCATATTGGCGGTACGTTCCGCGATGCAGACTTCGGACTGTCAAGCCAAACGATAGGGCGCGGAGTCGGCGCTATCGCACTGGCCTTTGTCAATCCTTTGCTGGCATTGATTCCGTTGATTGAAACCGGGCCAGGACAAAATGCCGATTGTCAGGCGGCATTGGCTTCGGTCAGCGGCGCGGTCAAGCAATCGGGCAAAAAGGTGAGCGACGCCCCGACCGGGGATGAGAAAGCGTCATCGCCGGCGCCGATCATCGATATGCGGAAGCGCTCGGGACCACCGGCGCCGATTGTCGACGTGCCGGCAAAGCAATAGCCTACTGCCGGATCAAACGATTTCGCGCGCCAGGATTTTGTATTGGAAGCGCCCGCAGTCATGCTCCCAAGGGCTGACGCGACGACGAATGTTCGGCGTTTTCAAATGGTGTCAGCCATTCACTGTGACGCCACTTCCCTGCGCGAGGCGTCCGATTACAACCGCACGCTCGAAGCCTTTGTCGCGAAAAATTTCGATTACGCGGTCGACCGCACGTGGCGCGCAGGCGATCAAAAGTCCACCGCTGGTTTGCGGGTCGGTCAGCAACGTTTGGTGCAGATTTGACACGTTGTGCAACGTCATGTGCATGCTGTAACCAGACCAGTTGCGAGCCGATGCGCCGGTGACGTGACCCTGTTCAGCAAGCCGCTCTGCGGCGGGCAGCCATGGCACCGATTTCAGATCGACTTCCGCTGCCAGGCCACTGCCAAGTGCGATTTCGTTCAGGTGTCCAAGCAGCCCAAAGCCGGTGACATCGGTCATTGCGTGAACGTCGGCAATGTCGGCGAAGGCGCGGCCCGGTGTGTTGAGCTGGGTCGTGCTGGCAAGCATTTGCGCGTAGCCCGCCGCATCGAGCGCGCCCTTCTTCAACGCAGCCGAGTACACGCCGACTCCGAGGGGCTTGCCGAGGATTAGCACATCGCCGTCATGCGCACCGCTGTTTTTCTTGACTTTCGATGGATGCACCAGGCCGAGAGCAACCAGTCCATAGATCGGCTCGGCTGCATCGATCGTGTGGCCGCCGGCAATCGGAATGCCAATGGCATTGCACACCGACTGGCCGCCTTCGGCGATACGACGGATGACTTCAAGTGGAATCTTGTCGATCGGCATGCCGAGCAGCGCGAGCGCCATGATCGGCGTGCCGCCCATCGCATACACGTCGGAGATAGCGTTGGTAGCAGCAATGCGGCCGAAGTCATAGGGGTCGTCGACGACCGGCGTAAAAAAATCCGTGGTCGCAACTAGCGCCTGCTCGTCGTTGAGTTGATAAACGGCGGCATCGTCGGCGGTTTCGATGCCGACCAGCAACTGCGCCGGCACGATCCCGCGCGCTCCCTGCAGAATCTTGCTCAGCACGCCAGGCGCGATCTTGCAGCCGCACCCGCCGCCGTGCGCGAATGACGTCAATTTGACTTTTAGATCATTGGGGGCGTTCATCGGCGAATTATGATCGACCCATGAAGACCTTATCGCACGCGTTCGCAGCGCTGATGGCACTCGCCGGTTTGCCGCAGTCGGGTGCTCAGCAGTCGCCTGCGTTGGCTGAATCGTATGTTGAGGCGCAGGAGTTCGGCCGGCGTGACGAAACCGATTCGCTCTCCTCGGGGTATCACCGCGACGTACTGTTGCCGCAGTTCAGCGCGCGCTATCGAGCGATTCTTCGCGACTGCCAGGGAAGTCTGCTACAGCCCGATCACACGCCGTTTTCGTTCGTCGCTGCACTGGGAAGCGAGGGCAACGTGCTGCGACTTTGGAGTGATCGCACTCCCGCGGTGTATTCATGCGTGCGCGGCAAACTGTTATTCGAACGCTTCCCACCGCCGCCGCGCGCGCCGTTCTACCTTTACATACATATGCGGTTTGCGAACTAGAACCTATTCGGTCCCGGCATGCATCTTGTGGCTTTGCTCGCGCGCGATCGCGGCATCTATTGCCCGATTTAGCAAGACAACGACCACGGCAAGCACGAGGATCATTATCCAAAAGCCAGCGGGGTTGAGGCTCGGTTTAGGCAGCGAGTAGAACAAGTGTTCGCCGCTCCAAAATCCGTACGCTTGGTGAACGACCGTAGCCGCGATCAGCAGTATCCACACGACCTTTGGAATTTTGTCGATGGCCGCTAAGTGACGGTCTTGCCACTGCCATTGCTTCTCTCGAAATTCCGCGTAAGACATTCGCTGCCTCGCCGATAGATCTATGCGCCAATTCAAGCTTAAGGAATTTGAATCTTTCCACCGCCTCCGAGACCACCGGCGCCACCCATTCCACCGGGGCCAAAGCTGCCGCCACCCTGTCCAGGCAGCACCAGCGACGACGCACTTTCCCGGCGCAAGTCCTGTAATTCCCTGACCGTTCGCTCGATCGCGACCTTGGCGGCGCCCGCGTAGCCTGCAACTGCCTTATCGAGCGACGCAGCCTCGATCTCGAAAGTGACTGGCAGCGGACCCATCTGCGTCATGATCTGTGCTTCACCTACGAACACCGTGTCGCGCGTGCGATCCGCGTCTCCATTGGTCGTTACCGGCACCATCGCGCGAATGGTGCCGATGCGCCGATCGGTGTAGATCTCTTCGCGATAAAGCGAAGTGGCGTCCATCTTGATGTCGAGATCGGCGGCCATTATTTCTCCACTGTTTTTTATTCGGTTTCGAGCGCCGATCCCATCACGGAGTTAAATCCGCCATCGACGTGCGTAATCTCGGCAGTTATGCCGGCCGCGAGATCCGATAGCAAGAATGCAGCCACGTTGCCGACATCTTCGATCGTCACGTTGCGGCGCAGGGGCGCCGCACTTTCGACCGCCGCAAGGATTTTCGAAAACCCTTTGATGCCAGCGGCGGCAAGTGTCCTGATGGGTCCGGCCGAAATTGCATTCACGCGAATTCCGCGCGGCCCCAGGCTTGCTGCGAGATAGCGCACGCTGGCCTCGAGGCTTGCCTTGGCCAGGCCCATCGTGTTGTAGTTGCTGACCGAGCGCGTCGATCCGAGATAGGTCAGCGTCAGCAACGCCGCTTTGCGGCCTTCCATCAGCGGCAGCGCGGCCTTGGCAAGCGCCGGAAAGCTGTACGACGAGATGTCGTGCGCGATGCGAAAACTCTCTCGCGACAGTCCTTCGACAAAGTCGCCCGCAATCGCCTCCCGGGGCGCAAAGCCAATCGAATGCACCAGGCCGTCGAGTCCGTCCCATTGCTGGCCCAGCGCCTCGAATGCCGCGGCGATCTGTGCATCGTCGCCGACGTCCATGTCGAAGACGAGATTGGATTCGAATTGCGCTGCGATCTCGCCGATGCGTTCGCGAAAACGCTCACCAACGTAAGTGAAAGCGAGCTCGGCGCCTTCCCGGCGACACGCTTGAGCGATGCCGTAGGCAATCGACCGATTAGAAAGCACGCCGGTTACGAGCAGGCGCTTGCCGTTCAGAAAACCCATTTAGTGCGCGCCGGCGTGCGGATCGTGCTGCGCGTCATGTTCGGCTTGCGCACCGCCTGCACTGCCCTCGAAACACGGCCGCGTGCGGCCGTTGCCGGAACCTTCAGTTCAAGGCGCTGGCCAGCGAACAACTGCGACGAGGTCAGCCGATTCCATACGATCAAATCTTTTGCCAGCACTTTGTAGCGCTGTGCAACGCTGGCGACGGTGTCACCGCGCCGCACGCGATACGTTACGTAGCGCAAGTTGGATTCTTCGGGCACCAGCGCAAAGCGCCCGTCGAGGCTCGACGCTGGAATGTCTGCCACCATTGTTTCATCGCGCGGAATCAGAATGGTCGAACCGGGCGCAAGCCGATAGCGTGGCGGAATCTGGTTGGCCTCGCGCAGCTGTTCCTCTCCTATGCCGACCCGCTTCGCAACGGCAGCCAGCGTATCGGCCGGCGTCGTTTTATAGGTGGTCCAACTGGCAAGCGGCTGCCCGGTCGAATCCCACGCGGCGAGGTTCGCCTGGAAGCGCTCCACCTTGGCCGCTGGCAGCAGCAGCTGCGCGCCGCCACCGGCACCCAGGATTATCGGCCGATTAAAGGCCGGGTTAAGCGCCCGAAAATCGTCGACTTTCATCTCGGCCAGCTTTGCCGCCGTGTGCACGTCGATGTCGCGCGTCTTGTGCACAGCGATGAAATACGGCGCGTTGTCGATCGGCGGCAATACGACGCCGTATTTGTCGGGCTCTGCAACGATGTTCTTGATTGCCTGCAGCTTGGGCACGTAGTGCTGAGTCTCATTTGGCATTGCCAGATCGACATAACGCGTTGGTTTCCCGGCGCGCTGATTTTTTGCAATCGCGCGCGACACCGAGCCTTCGCCCCAGTTGTATGAAGCCAGCGCCAGGTGCCAGTCGCCGAACATATCGTGCAGCTTCTGCAGATAATCCAGCGCCGCGCGCGTCGACTCAACCACATCGCGCCGTTCATCCTTCCACATGTTTTGTTCGAGCGCGTAATCACGCCCGGTTCCCGGCACGAATTGCCACAGCCCGGCGGCCTTGGCGCTCGACAACGCCTCCGGCACAAACGCACTTTCAACAAACGGCAGCAGCGCCAACTCGGTTGGCATGCCGCGGCGCTCGATCTCCTCGACGATATGAAACAGATATCGGCTCGAGCGCTGCGTCATGCGTGCCAGGTAGTCCGGCTGGCTCGCGTATCCACGCGTGCGATCGTCGACCAGCTTGTTCTGCAGATCCGGCATCTTGAAGCCGAGC
The DNA here is from genome assembly GCA_013695705.1 of Burkholderiaceae bacterium. Classification (GTDB taxonomy): domain Bacteria; phylum Pseudomonadota; class Gammaproteobacteria; order Burkholderiales; family Burkholderiaceae_F; genus JACCZX01. Next base: position 5,284 of record JACCZX010000187.1, read on the forward strand.
CGAATCCGTTGCCACAAATCGCGCATCGGCGGCGGCGTCAGTGGCGGCAGTGTCACCGCGCTATCGGGGACAACGATCACCGGCACGACGTCCTTGGAGACGACCGAGGGCAGAGTCGCGATTGGTGCCGGGGGTGGAGTGGAAGCTGCTGCGGGAGGTGAGGGAGGCGATGCGGGAGGTACTGCAGAAGGAGTCGAGATTGGGCTGCTTGATCGGCCGTCTCCGCCGCTCGTCGCGCAGCCCGCGACTAACGTACAACACGCGCTGAACGCGAACCAGAAAGTCGCAGACCGTTTCGATAGACGCATAGTGAAAAATCTACAGGGATTCGAGTCAGTGTAGGTAAAACGGAGAAACCGCGTCAAGTTTCATAACGGCCGTAGTCACGGCTTATTGGAAGCCATCTTTCCAGCTGCGCATCGCCGCGAAGGTGGATACCCGGGCAAACCCGGCACCAGTCGCGAGGCCTGATGCAGCGGCGCGCACCGCTGGATTATCGCAGCGCATGAATGGATTGGTGGCAAGCTCAAGTCCGATGGTCGACGGCAATGTGGGTTCGCCGCGCCTGCGCATTGCAGTGGCCGATGCCGCACGCGCCTGCAGTTCGCGATTGCCGGGCTCAACAGCCATGGCAAACCTTATGTTGGCTACCGTGTATTCATGCCCACAGTAAACGCGAGTCGTCACTGGCAACGCGGCCAGGCGGTCGAGCGACGTCAGCATCTGCTCGGGTGTTCCCTCGAACAGGCGGCCGCAGCCGCATGCGAACAACGTGTCGCCGCAAAACACGGCAGGCGGGTTCAACTGAGCAGCAAAAAAGGCGATGTGTCCTGCGGTGTGGCCGGGAATGTCGAGCACCTGAAATTTGGTCGCGAGCACTTCGATCTGATCACCATTGGCGAGAGGATGATCGACGGCGGCGATGTTCTCACGCGCGGGTCCGTACACTGCGGCTCCGTAGCGTTGCTTCAAGGCCATCGCACCGCCGACATGGTCAGCATGATGGTGCGTCGCTAGAATCGCGCGCAAGCGCAGCTTTCGTTGCTCGAGCGCCTGGATGACGGGCTCCGCGTCGCCGGGATCGACGATCGCCGCCTCATCGCCGCGTACCAGCAACCACAGATAGTTGTCTTTGAACGCCGGCAGCGGCGTAATAATCAGATCGAGATCGGGCATAGACCGTTAATCGCATGAATGAAGGCAGTTCGATTCTGAGGCTATCCGAGTTTTTGCGCTCACCTGCCGGGCAGTACGTGCTCGACTGGGAACAACTGCAACTCGATTCCGCAGTGGTCGATATCTTCGGCTACCACGCACTGCAGCTCGGGTTGCCCGATGTCGACGCGTTGCGTGAGAATCGCATGCCACTGCGCTTTTGCGCTGCCAATAGAGTGCCGGCTGCGGTCGGCACTGGCCATCCGAAGGTGACGGTGATCAACCGTTACGAAGAATTGCCGTTTGCCACGCACTCGATCGATCTGGTCGTAATGCCGCACATTCTGGAGTTCACCTTGGACCCGCATCAGGTGCTGCGCGAGGTCGAGCGAGTGCTGGTGCCCGAAGGGCACGTCGTCATCACAGGTTTTAATCCCGCCAGTTTGTGGGGCGTGCGGCAGTATCTGTCGCGTCTGGGCGCCTCGCCTTATTTACCGCGCGAAGGTCGCTTCCTGGCGCTGCCGCGCATCAAGGATTGGTTGAAGCTGCTGTCGTTCGACGTCGAGCGCGGTCGTTTCGGTTGTTACGCACCTTCGGTGCGGCAGGAAAAATGGCTCGCGCGCTGGCAGTTCATGGAAAAAGCCGGTGATAGATGGTGGCCTTTTCTGGGCGCGATTTATTTACTGACAGCGGTGAAGCGCGTGCGCGGCATGCGGCTGATCGGCGCGGTATGGAAGGGCAAGGAAGAGCCGGCGCGACGTCTCGCACCGGTCGCGACAACGCGTACGTTTCTGACCGGCGACTCCAACTCGGCGGTGATCGATGCGCCGGATGCTGCAAACGAAGTGGTGCGCATCGTTTCGCGGCGATGAGGAGTATCGACATAGCAGCGCCGGATGCGCCTGTTCGGCGCACCGGCGACCTGGTGCACATCTATACCGATGGAGCTTGCAAAGGCAATCCGGGGC
>JACCZX010000224.1 GCA_013695705.1 Burkholderiaceae bacterium
CTGCTGCCTCCCATCGTGTGGCTGGTGCGCCTGCTGGTCGGCGCCTATCCGCGCTGGGTCGGCTCCGCGCCGACGGCGGCGCAGCGCGTTTACTTCGCCAATCACACCAGCCACATGGATACGATCGTGCTGTGGGCCGCGTTGCCCCCCAGCTTGCGCGCCAACACACGGCCAGTCGCTGCAAAGGATTATTGGGATAAGCCCGGCATCCGGCGCACGATTGCGAAGGAAGAATTGAACGTTGTGATGATCGACCGCAGCCGCGTTGATCCCGACGCCGATCCGCTCGATCCGTTGCGCGACGCGCTAGAGCACGGTTTTTCGCTGATCATCTTTCCCGAAGGCACGCGTTCGGCGCAGCAACTGCCGGGTGAGTTCAAATCCGGCCTGTTTCATCTGGCGAATGAATTTCCTGCCGTCGAGCTGATTCCCGTTTACATCGAGAACTTGCATCGAAGTATGCCCAAGGGTGCATTGTTGCCGGTGCCGATCATTTGCACAGTGCGCTTCGGCGCTGCGCTTAAGTTGGACGCCGGCGAAGACAAAGACCAATTTCTGCGACGCTCGCGCGACGCGGTGGCTGACTTGGCAGACTAACGGTCATGGATCTGACCCTCAACGAAACTTTCCTCGCGGTTGCCTGCGCGCTGGCCATCCTGTCGATCGTTGCGACCGGGTCCGGCCAATGGGTCGCATCGCGCACGATGGACACCGTGCGCTTGGCGCGGCTGGCGATCGTCAACTCGCGCGTGCGATCGTCGTGGTCCGTGCTTGCGCTTTTCACTGTCGCGTTTGTGATCGGGCCGAATGCGTTGCTGGTGGTGTTTGCGCTCGCATCGTTCTTCGCACTGCGCGAGTTCGTGTCGCTCACTCCCATCAAGCCATCCGACCACTGGGCGCTGGTAATGGCGTTCTATCTGGTGATTCCCGCGCAATACGTGCTGCTCGGATTCGGCCGTGCAAATTTGTTCGCGGTGTTCATTCCGGTTTACGTCTTCTTGCTGATGCCGGTGGTGATGGCAATCAAGCAGGACACCGATCTCTATCTGCAGCGGGTCGCGAAGGTGCAATGGGGACTGATGATCAGCGTGTACTGCGTCAGCCACGCGCCAGCGATCGCCACCTTGCCGATTCGGGGATACGAAGACCGAGGGCCGCTGTTGCTGCTGTTTTTTCTGCTGATTCTTTTTCTGACCGATCTGCTGCAGGTGATCGCCAGCACACTGCTTGGCGGCACTCCGCTGAAAGTCAATCTGAACAAGACGGCCAAGGGTGTCCTGGCGGGCGGCGCCGCCGGAATATTGATCGGCACCGCGCTGTGGTGGTTGACTCCATTTTTCTGGTGGCAGGCGCTGGGCATGTCTGCACTCATCGTCAGCAGCGGATTCATGGGGACGGTGGTGTTGTCGCTGGTAAAGCGCAGCCTCGGCGCGAAACAGTGGGATTCCGAGCTGGTGCTGACGCGCGGAGTGCTCGAGCGGCTCGATGCGCTGATGTTCGCAGCGCCGGTGTTCTGGCAGGTGACACGCTATTTGTGGGTAATCAGAGTCGATATGTAAAAACTGGATCCCGGTGTTCGCTGCGCGAAACCGGGATGACCGTTCGGCTCCGCTGGACGGTCACTTGCCGGTAAACCCAAAGCTCAGGTATCTTGCGGGCATGATCGTTTCTGCGCACCGCTTCTACTTTTATTTTTACGGCTTTTTCCAGCCACTGGCGGAACGAGTCGAACGGCGCGCTTAGAACGAACCACCGAATCGACCAAACCGCCAGGCTGACCTGGCGGTTTTTTTTTGCGAGCACACGATGGACGGAGCAAGAGCCATGCGATACATGACGGACGATCTGCGGATCAAGGAGATCAAGGAGCTGGCGCCGCCTTCGCACCTGCTGCGCGAGTATCCGTGCGACGAGAAAACCTCGCTCACTGTGTTCGAGGCGCGCGAGGCGATTCACCGCATCCTGCATGGTGACGATGACCGGCTGGTAGTCGTCATTGGCCCATGCTCGATTCACGACCCGCAAGCGGCGCTCGAATACGCGAAGCGATTGCAAGTGGAACGCGTCCGCTTGCAGTCGGAGCTCGAAGTCGTGATGCGCGTTTACTTCGAGAAGCCACGCACGACGGTTGGCTGGAAGGGATTGATCAACGATCCCGATCTCGACGGCAGCTTTCGCATCAATCACGGCCTGCGCGTTGCGCGCGAGTTGCTGATGCGGATCAACGCGGCGGGTATGCCTGCCGGCAGCGAATACTTGGACATGATCACGCCGCAGTACATCGCAGACTTCGTGTCGTGGGGAGCGATCGGCGCCCGCACGACAGAGAGCCAGGTACATCGCGAGCTCGCTTCGGGTCTGTCATGCCCGGTCGGTTTCAAGAACGGCACCGACGGCAACATCAAGATCGCAGCTGACGCCATAAAAGCTGCGCAGCAGCCGCATCACTTCTTGTCGGTGACCAAGGGCGGGCACTCGGCGATCGTATCGACCAAAGGCAACGATGATTGCCACATCATTCTGCGTGGTGGGAAAAAACCGAACTTCGACGCAGTCAGTGTCGCTTCTGCCTGCGCTGAACTGCGCGCCTCAGGCCTGGCCGACAAGCTGATGATCGACGCCAGCCACGCGAACAGCCAGAAAGACCACGCCAACCAGATCATGGTGTGCGACAGCATCGGGCAGCAACTAATGGGTGGCGAATCACGCATCATCGGCGTGATGATCGAGAGCCATCTTGTCGCTGGCAAACAGGAGCTGGTGGCCGGCAAGCCGCTCAGTTACGGGCAATCGATCACCGATGCGTGCATCGGATGGAGCGACAGCGTCTCGGTGCTCGACGCGCTGGCGGCTGCGGTTCGCAGCAGGCGCGCGTCAAAGGCAGCAAATCACTGACTTAAGCTACGTGAGGGCGACGGCAGCGTCTTTGCCCACAACGGTGGTCCACGGCCGTACGCGCCATTTAGTGACGAGCCCGTTTGTCACGTAAGGGTCGGCCCTGGCGAAGGCTTCAGCCACAGCCGGCGAGTCGCCGCTGAACAGCAACACTGCCTGATCGGCGGGCTCGGCCAGGGCGCCGCCGAGGATCGCTTCGCCGCGCGCGACCGCCGCCCGCGCCAGCGCGAGGTGATCGGTCCGAAATTGAGCCCGTCGCTCGACGTAGTCGGGTACCAGGTCATACATCAGCAGATAGTGCATCGCATCTCCGATCGTTTCCGCGAACGCCAGCTTACAACCGTCCGTCGGTCCGCATTGACATTCGCGGCCGATTCTATCAAAGTAATATCACTTTGATAACGGAGCGCCACATGCGGGATGCGCCAGTCACGAAAGAGATTGAACGAATTAGTGCCAGCGGCTACGTGTGTGCCGCGATCGGCGTCGCACTCTTGCTGGCCGGCGCGTTTTTCATCGTGCGCCCGTTCGGACTGTTGGCAATCGTGCTTGCGGTGCTCTTGATCGTTACCGGCGCCCTGATGCTGGTGGGTCTTTACATGCTGCAGCCTAACGAGGCGGCGATTTTGCTGTTGTTCGGCAAATATGTCGGCACCGACCGCTCCGAAGGCTTGCGCTGGGCCAATCCGTTTTACAAGAAACAGAAAATCAGCCTGCGTGCTCACAATCTGAACGGTGAGCGTCTCAAGGTCAACGACAAGCGCGGCAACCCGATCGAGATCGCCGCAGCGATCGTCTGGAGAGTCCGCAATACCGCGCAGGCAGTGTTCGACGTCGAGAATTACGATCAATACGTCCGGGTGCAGGCGGAAACGTCGGTGCGATATCTGGCGTCGAGCTATGCGTACGACGAAGGCGAGAATGAGAACTCGGATGAACCGACGCTGCGCGCAAGTCAGGCCAAGGTCACGGCCGCATTGATACGCGAGTTGACGGACCGGCTCGAGCCCGCCGGCATCGTCGTCGAAGACGCGAAGCTCACTCACCTGGCGTATGCACCGGAAATCGCGCAAGTGATGTTGCGTCGGCAACAGGCCGAGGCGATCATCGCCGCACGCAGCAAGATCGTGCACGGCGCGGTCAGCATGGTTGAAATGGCGCTCAATGGACTGTCGGAACGTGGCATTGTCGATCTCGATTCCGAGCGCAGAGCGGCGATGGTGTCGAATCTGCTGGTGGTGCTGTGCTCCGAAAACGATACGCAACCGGTGATCAACACCGGGACGCTGTATCAATGAACGCTTTGGCGCTTTGGATTCCGGGAACGTTGCTGGTCGTCATCGGCGCACTCCTGCTCGTTCTTGAACGCCTCGATTTCACGCCGGCATTACTGATGATCGGCATCGGGGTTGCGCTTGAAACAGCGGGCACGCTGCTATGGATACGACAGCGCATACGGCCCGGCGCCGACGGTCGTCAACGCAATCGCTGATCGAGAGTGGCAAGCTCTGAGAAAAAAGCGTTCTTATTGCGTGTCGACCCCACGCTGTGGGTCGACGTCGAACGGCTGGCGGCAAGCGAATTGCGTTCGGTCAATTCGCAAATCGAATTCATGCTGCGGGAGGCGCTCGAGCGGCGCGGGATCCGTCCGCGCGCAGCTAGAAAATCGCGTGCAACTTCGTAGGCGCGCTATGCAGTGCGAGCGCCGTCGACCGGAAATTCGACGCCCGAGATGAACTCCGCAGCGTCACTGCCAAGATAAACCGCGGCGGCCGCTACATCCGACGGCCGGCACATGCGGCCGAGCGGGATCGACGATAGAAACCTGGCGCGATTTTCCGGCGTATCCGGTACGCCCATGAATTTTTCGAGCAGTCCGGTTTCGCCGATCACGGGACAAATTGCGTTGACCCGAATGCGATCGGGCCCCAGCTCGACCGCGAGCGATTTTGACAACAAGTTCACGGCGCCCTTGCTGGCGTTGTACCAGGTCAGGCCCGGGCGCGGCCGAATGCCGGCAGTCGATCCGACGTTCAGAATCACGCCGCCTTTGCGCTGACGCATCAACGGCACCACCGCCAGCGTCATGTGATAGATCGACTTGACGTTGACCGCGAATACTCTATCGAAAGTCGCTTCGTCGACTTCGAGCAGCGGCATGTTGGTGTGCGTGGTGCCGGCGTTGTTGACGACGATGTCGGGCACGCCGAACTGATCGACGCATGCCTGCACCAGCGCATCGATATCGGGCCGCAGCGAGACATCGCACAGCACGAAGCGCGCATCGGCGCCGAGCTCGTTCGCGAGTGCTTGGCCCTTGGCACGATCGAGATCGGCAACAACGACGCGTGCGCCTTCGGCGACGTACGCGCGCACGATTCCCTCACCGAATCCGCCCGCGCCCCCGGTAACGATTGCAGTCTTGCCTTTAAGTTGATTCATCTTGGCTCGACTACCGGCGACCGGTGATCTCGGCGTAGAACGCATCGCTGGTCGGCTTGCGACCCAAGAACGCTTCGACCAGTGCCTGCGGGTGACGCTCCCCACCCGCGGAGAGGATCGTTTGCCGATACCGGCGGCCAACGCCGGGATCGAGAAGCTTTCCTTTGAATGCGGACAGCATGTCGAGCGCCAGCACTTGCGACCACATGTAGCCGTAGTAGCCGGCCGCGTAGCCGCCCATCAGATGACCGAAACTAGCGGGAAATATCGAACCGTCGACGTGACCCAGCCGGGTCTTGCCTTCCAGCTCCGCCCACGTCTGCATCGGCGCAGGCGGCGCGCCGGTATGCAGCTTCATGTCATACGCGGCGTACTCGCGCTGGCGCGCAAAGCGACTGCCTTGGCCGAATTTGCGTGAAGCGTCGAGTTGGTCGATCTGCGCGCTGGTGAGGCGCGGACACTCCGGACAGACTTCCGCAAATAAATTGAACGCCTCTTCGCGCCGCGCCCACTCTTCGAACATCTGCGAAGGCGCCTCGACAAAATCGCGCTTGACCGACGTGCCGGCCTGGTCGACGTATCGAGTTTTCGAAAGCACGCCATGCAGCACGTGGCCGAACTCGTGCAAAAGCGTTTCAAGTTCGTCGTGATCCAGGCCTTTTCGATTGAAATTTGTCACGAGCGCCGAGATCGGTGTGCGCTGCGCCAGCGTTGAACCCGCGCGCACCGTGAACGCGGCCGCGTGGTTGTATTTTCCTTCGCGCGGATAAAGATCGAGATAGACACCGCCGATAAACGCGCCGGCTTTGCCCGAATCCTTTTTTCCGCCCTGCTCGAACACGTCGTAGTAACGAACGTCTTCATGCCAGGTCGGCACGCTGCGCTCGACGAATTTGATGCCGTAGAGCCGCTCGGCCAGCTTGATGGCGTACTGCACGCTCTTGTCGGTCGGAAAATACGCGCGCAATGCTTCCTGGTCGATCTGAAAGCGCGCACGACGGACGCGCTCCTGGTGAAACGGCACGTCCCAGCGATACAGCATCGGCGTGGCTGGATCGGTGCCGGTGAATTTGGCCTTGTCTGCACCCAGCTCAGCGAGCTCGCGCGCCTCGACTTCATCGACTGCAGCGTTCACTTTACCGAGAAACTCGTTAACAGCAGCCGGCGTCTGCGCCATGCGGCGTTTCAGCGTGTATGTCGCGAAGTCAGACATGCCGTGCAGCTGCGCAAGTTCGTAGCGAAGTTTTAACGCCCGGTCAAGCAACGGCAGGTTCTGTTCGCCTCCTTCGCGATTCTTGGCCATCCACACTTTGCGACGCGCCGTGTCGCTCGTCGCGTTCTGCATGAACGGCACAACGGTCGGATAGTCGAGGCCGAGCACCAGATTGCCGCTCGCGTCGCGCTTGCGCGCCGCGAGCCACGCCTCGGGCAGGCCCGCCGCTTCTGCCGGCGTCAGCACCACGGTGGTCGGATCCTCGTTGACGTTCTTTCTGTACTGCAGGCCCAGGCGCTCGATCTCGTCGGCGATTTCCTGCGCTCGCTTGCGCTTCTCCGGCGGCAGCGTCGCACCGCCGTCTTCGAACTTTTCGATCAGGTCCTGCTTGAACGTTTGATCGATCAGATCTTGCGGTTTGACCGCGCGCACTCGCCGGTAAAGCAACTCGCTCTGCGCCATTTCAGTCTCAAACGGCAGCAGTTTTTCCAGGCACGTCTGTGCGGCGTCGCGCGTCGCCTTGTCCGTCGATACGTTCTGCAACAGGTAAACGGGATAACCGAAGTCGGCAAACTGGATCGACAGCCGGTTCCAGTCTGCGAACACGCCCCGCCCCGTCTTCGATTCAATGACCTTTTTCGTCTTCCGCGCGTTGGCGAGCTCGGTGTCGCAGCGGGCCGTTATCGCGGCCGCGTCAAACAGCGGCATGGTCGGGCGTGCTGGAGCGGCAAGCGCTGCGCTCATGGTCAGCGCGCAGGCACTTGACACTGCGCTTGATACAAGTTTCATCGTCGACACCTGCATGCGATGCCTATTGGTTCTTGCGTTGCTGCCACTGCACGTCGGACCCACCCGCCTCTCGATTCAACACGCGCGCCAGCACGAACAGCAGATCGGACAGACGATTCAAATATTGCCGCGGTCCATCATTGATCGTGTCTTGTTTGCCGAGAGCGACCAATGCACGCTCGGCGCGCCGACATATCGTCCGGCACACATGCGCCAGCGCCGCAGCAGGCGAACCGCCCGGCAAAATGAATTCGGCCAGGCGCGGCAGATCCGCGTTGTAATGCGCCAGGCGCGAATCCAGCCGCCCGACTTGCTTTTCGCTGATCATCGTGAAGCCCGGAATGGCGAGTTCGCCGCCGAGATCGAACAAATCGTTCTGAATCGCCGCCAGGTCGACGCGAATGGTTTCTGAAAGTTCGCTGGTGAGCAGTAGACCGATGCTTGAATTCAGTTCGTCGACATCACCCATCGCAGCAACACGCAAATGATCCTTGCTCACGCGCGAACCGTCGGCCAGCCCGGTGGTGCCGTCGTCGCCGGTCCGCGTCGCAATCTGGGACAGCCGGTTACCCATAGAATCGCCTTCTAGACAGCCAGGGACGCCATTATGAATGCGCCTGCATCGCCCCACAATTTGCGCAAGCCTCTGTCGGCCGAGTTCATCGACGCACTGCGAGCCGTATTCGGCGAACGCCTGTCGACCGCCGATGCGGTGCGCGAGCAGCATGGCCGCGACGAATCACCGTACCCGCCGATGCCACCGGATGCGGTGGTGTTCGTAAAGACGACCGATGAGGTGGCTCTCGTGGTGAGTTTGTGTGCATGTCATCGAGTGCCGCTTATCCCATACGGCGTCGGCTCGTCGCTCGAAGGCCATCTGCTCGCCTTGCAAGGCGGCGTCAGCGTCGACCTGTCGCAGATGAACCGGGTGCTGGCGATTAATCCGGAAGACCTGACCGTCACGGTGCAAGCGGGCGTCACGCGCAAACAGTTGAATCAGGAAATTCGCGACACCGGCTTCTTTTTCCCGATCGACCCCGGCGCCGACGCGACCATAGGCGGCATGACCGCCACCGGAGCATCGGGCACAAACGCCGTACGTTACGGGACGATGCGCGAGAACGTGCTCGCCTTGCAGGTCGTTACCGGCGAAGGAAAGATCGTGCGCACCGCGCGGCGCGCCAAAAAGTCGAGTGCAGGCTACGACCTCACACGGCTGTTCGTCGGCAGCGAGGGCACGCTCGGCGTCATCACCGAACTTACCCTGCGCGTGTATCCGCAACCTGAGGCCGTGTCGGCCGCCTCGTGTTCTTTTCCGACCGTCGAAGATGCGGTGCAGACAACGATCGCCACGATTCAAATGGGAATTCCGATCGCGCGCTGCGAATTGCTCGACGCGCTGACGGTGAAGGCGGTCAATGTGCGCGACAAGCTCGGGCTGCCCGAGATGCCGCTGCTGCTATTCGAATTTCACGGGTCGGCGGCCGGCGTTTCGGAACAGGCCGCGATGGTCGAGGAGATTGCCCGCGAGCACGGCGCTGCCGCATTTGAATGGGCCACACGCCCGGAAGATCGGACGCGCCTGTGGGAAGCGCGACACAACGCGTACTTCGCATGCCTGCAGTTAAAGCCCGGCTGCCGCAGTTTCACCACCGACGTGTGCGTGCCGATTTCGCGACTCGCCGAGTGCATCGCCGAAACGATTCGCGACACCGAACAATCCTCGCTGCCGGCGCCGATCCTGGGCCATGTAGGAGACGGCAACTTTCACTGTGCAATTCTGGCCGACCCGTCCAAACCCGAAGAACTCGTCGAAGCCGAGCGGCTGAACGAACTCATCGTCGCGCGCGCACTGGCGATGGATGGCACGTGCACCGGCGAACACGGCGTTGGCATGCACAAGATGAAATTCCTGCGGCAGGAACACGGCGACGATGCGCTGGAGTTAATGGCGCGCATCAAGCGATCATTCGATCCGCTCGATATTTTGAATCCGGGCAAGGTTGTGCGCGTCTGAAGTCGGCGGCGACCGGCACAGCTGGACAGTGCAGGACTACAAACCGCCCACCGGATGAGAGCTCGCAATGTGACGCCTTCGGGTCGAGTGACCGACCTGGTACAGCATGAGTGAAGTTCGAGCCCTGCTCCTGACCGACTTGGTGGACAGCACTCAGCTGTCGGAAAGACTAGGCGACGCGGCGATGGCCGAGGTGTGGGCGGCCCATGACCGGGTTGCCCGCGTGTTGCTGCCCGCCTGGCGCGGACGCGAGATCGACAAAACCGACGGCATGCTGCTGATGTTCGAGGCGGCGGCCGATGCGGTGGGCTACGCGCTGGCCTACCACTGCGGCCTCGCGGCGCTCCCGGTGGCGCTGCAGGCACGCGCGGGCCTGCATGTCGG
>JACCZX010000232.1 GCA_013695705.1 Burkholderiaceae bacterium
ATCATTTTTTCGGTCGGACTGGTGCGAATTATCGGTCAGGCAGCCGGCGGCCGTGTCGACAACCAGGCGGTATTCGAACTGGTGGCGCTGACTGCTCTGACGTGGCTGCCAATTATCCTGACGCTGACGCTGTTCGTGTCGGTGCTGATGACGCTGACGCGCTCGTATCGGGATTCGGAAATGGTGGTGTGGTTCACCGCGGGCCGCAGTCTGCTGGCGTGGATCGGGCCAGTGCTGCGTTTTGCCTGGCCCATTGTGGTGTCGATTGCATTGCTTGCGCTGTTCGTAACCCCGTGGTCCAACCTGCAGATCGAGGAAAGTCGCGAACGATTCGAGAAGCGCGATGATGTCAGTCGTGTCGCGCCCGGGCGTTTCATCGAGTCCGGTGGCGCTGACCGTGTTTTTTTTGTCGAATCGGTCGATATTCTCGACGGCCAGGTGCGCAATGTGTTTGTCAGCATGCGCAGCGGCGGCCGCGAAGGGGTGATCGTTGCAAGCAAAGGAATAATCGAGACTGCAAAAAACGGCGATCGGTTCCTGGTGCTCGAACAGGGACGTCGTTACGAAGGCACTCCCGGCAAGTTCGAGTATCGAACCATGGAGTTCGACCGCTATGCGATTCGTCTCGAGAGCCGTGCCGATCAGCCGCTCGGCGAGCGCCGTGCGAAGACGCTTACGTTGATGCAACTGGTGTCGGACGCAACGCCGGTCAATCTCGGCGAAATCATGTGGCGCGTCGGCCTGCCGGTAGTCGCTCTGCTGGTGACACTGCTCGCAATTCCGCTGGCGTACGTCAATCCGCGCGTAGGGCGCTCCGTCAACCTGATCATCGCCGTGCTCTTGTTTGCGTTTTACCTGAACGTGCTGAATACCGTTCAGGCGTTCGTGCAACAGGGCCGAATGCAGTTTGGCGTCGGCGTTTGGATCGTTCACGCGCTCGTGCTCGCGCTGGTGCTGGCGCTCTTCACAAGACGCGTTTACATGCAGCAATGGTGGCCGCGCTGGATCTCGACCAGATCGCGGAAGATCAAAGGCGGCACACCGTGAGGACGATTCGCCGCTATCTGTGGTGGGAAATTGCCAGCGCCAGCTTGTTCGTTCTGTTTGCTTTACTGGCGTTGTTTTTGTTTTTCGACATGGTCGCGCAGCTTGATGAAATTGGGCGCCGTGGCTTTCGCTTTCGCGATGCGCTGTTCTACGTGGCGCTGACGCTGCCGTCGCGCACTTACGAGCTGATGCCGATCGCGGCGTTAATTGGGACCATTTACACGCTCTCGAAACTCGCGGCGAATTCCGAGTTCACGATCATGCGTGTGTCGGGCATGAGCACGCGCCGATTAATGGGAAGCTTGCTCGGAATCGGGCTGATCATCGTTGCGCTGACCTATCTGCTTGGTGAATTCATTTCGCCGCCGGCTGAGCAATTGGCGCAAAAAGTGCGGCTGCAGGCGACCGGTTCGCCGATCAGCGTGCGCGAGTTTCGATCCGGGGTTTGGGTACGAGACGTGGTTAAAGATCAGGCCGGTGGTGTGGCGGCGTTCCGCTTCATCAATGTGCGGCAGGTGCAGCCGGACGCCGCGACGCGCGACTGGAGAGTGTTCGAGTTCGACCGCGATTACAAACTGCGCTCGATGATGACCGCAGAGACCGGAGTGTATTCAGCGGGCGCGGGCTGGATACTTTCCAATGTAGTCGAGACGAAGTTGCCCGCCCCGATTGCGGAGGCGACGGTGCCGAATATGGAAGCAGCACGCACCGAGGTGGTCAAGAGCAACGAACTCGCCTGGCTGTCCGAACTAAAGCCCGATATTTTCGGCGTGATGATTGTGCAGCCGGAGCGCATGGCCGGGTGGGATCTTGCGCAATACATCCAGCATCTGTCCGATAACCGCCAGCAGACCGAACGCTATGAAATTGCGCTGTGGAGCAAATTGTTTTATCCGTGGGCGGTATTGGTGATGATGATGCTCGCATTGCCGTTCGCGTTCCTGCACGTGCGCTCCGGTGGCGTCAGCCTGAAAATATTTACCGGCGTGATGATCGGCGTCGCGTTCTACGGACTCAACAAACTGTTTGCACATCTCGGACTGCTGAACACCTGGCCGCCGATCGTCGTCGCAGCGCTGCCGAGTCTCGTGGTGTTAGCAATGGCGATGAGTGCGTTGCATTGGATCGAGCGGCGGTAAGTTGGGCGACTGTAAGTCGTCTTGTCAGCTGCGCCATCCGCTGCTGCCGCGACAATGCCTTGAGTTGGGATGAAAAGATTTTTTCTAGATGAGCTGATGCTGCCTCGCGCAAGCGTTTGGCGAAGCGGCGCTGCCTTCAGAGTCGTCGTCGAGGAATGGAGCGCCAGCGGGGGGTTTAAGGGCCTGCCTGTCTGAGCGCCAGCGAGTTTGCAGGCCCGCCGTTGGCGCGAGTACCGCAGAGAAGCCACGAAGTACCTGACGACTCAGCCGGCGCTGCTCCGCCAAACGCTTGCGCACTACGAAAAAAAATCAAGCCGTAATCAATAAAGCGTTCGACTTTACCCCGACTCGCACTTCAACTTCATGCTGCTTGCGATCGTCGGTCAATCGAATGAATCCGTCATCTTGTTTTACGTCATCGACCATCACACTTGCAGAATCGCCATTCGAACGCAGCACCGTGATGCGGTACTCGGTTTCGCGGTAGCGGTAACGCAGCTTGAATTGGTCCCATCCAGCGGGCCAGCATGGATTGACGTGCAGCCTGTCCGCCTCGAGTGTTACCCCGAGCAGCGACTCGACCAGCAGCCGATACATCCAGCCGGCCGACCCGGTGTACCAGGTCCAACCGCCGCGGCCGGTATGCGGCGCTACTGCATAAACATCGGCGGCGACAACGTACGGCTCTACCTTGTAGATCGATGCCGCCTGCGAAGTCAGCGAGTGGTTGACCGGGTTGATCATCGACGCCAGCTTCCACGCGCGTTCGCTGTCACCTAGCGCCGCAAATGCCATTGCCGTCCAGATCGCAGCGTGCGTGTACTGGCCACCATTTTCGCGCACGCCGGGGACGTAGCCGCGGATGTAACCCGGATCGAGGTCCGACTTGTCGAACGGTGGATCGAGGAGTTGGATCAAGCCGTGTTGTGCCCGCACCAGCCGCTCGTACACCGCGTCCATTGCACGGTGTGTCCGTGAATCATCGCCGGCGCCCGACAGCACCGACCAGCTTTGCGATATCGAGTCGATCTGACACTCGGTGTTGTTCTTCGAGCCAAGCGGCGTGCCGTCGTCGAAATACGCCCTCCGATACCAGTCTCCATCCCAAGCGTTTTTCTCGATGCGCAGCGATAACTGCGCGGCTTCGTATTCGCAGCGGGTCGCGAACGCGTCGTCGCCGCGCAGCCGCGCGATCGGCGCGAACTGCTGCAGCACGTGATAGAGAAAAAACGCGAGCCAGACGCTTTCGCCCTTGCCGCGCATGCCGATCAGGTTCATGCCGTCGTTCCAGTCTCCCGATCCCATCAGCGGCAATCCGTGCTCGCCGAATGTCAGCCCGCGCGTGATCGCTCGCACGCAATGCTGGTACACGTCGGCGATTTGATCCGAGCGCACCGGCAGGTCGTAGTACGAATCGTCCTCGTCGTTGACCGGCCGGCCTTCGAGGAAGCGCGACGTTTCTTCGAGGATCGAGGTATCGCCGGTGGCGGTCACGTAGCGGCTGGTTGCCAACGGCAACCATAAGTAATCGTCCGAACAATGGGTTCGCACGCCGCGCCCCGATGGCGGATGCCACCAATGCTGCACGTCGCCTTCGACAAACTGGCGACTGGCGCACAGCACGATTTGCGTGCGCATCGCGCGCGGCTCGGTATGGACCAGCGCCATGGTGTCCTGCAACTGATCGCGGTAACCATAGGCCCCGCCCGATTGGTAGTAGCCGCTGCGCGCCCATAGTCGACACGCCATCGTCTGATAGATGAGCCAGCCGTTGGTGACCACATTGAGAGCGGCGTCAGGTGTTTCAACCTGAACCGCACTCAACGTTTTGCGCCAGTGCTGCAATACCGAGTCGAGCGCCTCGTGTGTCACGGCGACGCCACGAAAGCGCTGCACCAGTGCGCCTGCCGCAGCCACGCTGCTGGCCGCGCCCAGCCGAAAAACGATTTCGCGTTCCTGTTCCTCGGCGAGATCGAAGGTCACTTGCAGTGCTGCGCATGGGTCGAGTGCCGCGCCGACTCGGCCCGACAGACGCGTTCGCCGCAGTGCTGCCGGGCTGCGCAACGTTCCGTTGCGACCAATGAACTCGGTGCGATCGCCAGTCGCGGTGCGCGCGGGATCATCGACGTCGAAGAAGCCGACCCACTCGCCGAACTCGGTGTTGTATGGATTGCGTGCGTAGATCGCGCCGCTCTTGCCGTCGACTTCGGTAGTGACGTGCATCACCGACTTCGCGCGCAAATCACCGAGCACCCATTCGACATATCCAGTAGCCGACAAGCGACGCGGACGGCTCGATCGATTAGTGACCTTGAGCACGGAAAACTTGACGGCCGCGTCGAGCGCGACGAACACAGTGAGCTCCGAGTGAATATCGTCCTCGATGTGTTCGAACACGCTGTACCCGAAGCCGTGGCGTGTCACGGTAGGTGCGGTATAGCCCGCATTCGCAAAATTCGTGGAATGCGACGATGTCGGCGACCAGTAGTGTCCGGTTTCTTCGTCGCGCAGATAGGTGGCTTCACCGCTCGCCTCGCCCACTGGGTCACTGTGCCACGGCGTCAATCGAAAAAGATGCGCGTTCTCGCTCCACGTGTACGCTTTCCCGTTTTCGGCGACGACGGTTCCGAAACTGGGATTGGCAAGCACGTTGACCCAGGGCGCCGGCGTCGCCTGATTTATCGGTGGCGCGATGACGTACTCGCGACCATCGGAGGTGAAGCCGCCGAGCCCGTTGAACAAAATCAGATCGTCGAGCTTGGGCTCGCGCGGCGCGTCCGAAGCAACGTCGGTTCGATAACTGCGTGTCGGCGCCAGCCGCGGCACCCGCACTTCAACGGGCGTACGGCGGCCGACCTGCTCGGCAAGGCTGCCGCGCGCGTCAGACAAGATGACGCGCGCCACCGATTCAAACAAAAGACGATCTTCGTTCGATATTTGTTCGGCCTGACGTACGAAAATTCCGCCGGGGCGGTCGACGAAGTGGGCTTCGACACCCGCTGCGATCAAGCCGAGAATCTGCTCCTGCAGTTGCTGCCGATACACGTCGTGATCTTCGTTCCAGATCACCAGATCGACCGCAAGGCCTTTGAGTCGCCAGTAGGCATGCGCCTGCACCAGTTGCCGCACCAGGTCGATACTGGCCGCCTTGGCAATCTGCAGCAAGACGATCGGCAGATCGCCCGATATGGCGTAACCCCACAGGCCGGACTGGCCGCGGCGATTGCGCAGCAGCACGCTAGGCGCGCCGCGCAAGGAAGCGTGCGCGTACAACACCGAGTTGGCCAGCCGGCTGTAAAGCTGCGCATCGGCTTCGGTTGCATTAAGTTGCCGCAGTACGACCTGGCTATGTGTCCACGTCAAATCGAAGACACGATCTGCCAGCCGGCGGTCCTGATATTTTTCGATCAGTCCGAGTACCGCGTCGCGTGTGTCCCCAACCCCGGAGACGATGTCGACGGTGGCAGATTCGGCGGCGTCGAGCGTGATGCGCTGACGAATCGCGGCGATCGGGTCGAGCACCGATCCCTCCGAACCCGACAGCGATCCGCGGCTCAGCATTGCATGTGGAGCCGTGATGGTGCCCCCGCGGCCGATGAAGCGCACGCGGTCGGTTTCGAATGACACCGCGCCCGCGTCCGCGC
>JACCZX010000261.1 GCA_013695705.1 Burkholderiaceae bacterium
GCGTGGTGATGATCGATCTCGATCATTTCAAGCGATATAACGATCGACGCGGACATCCTGCCGGTGACGCAGTGCTGCGCGGCGCCGCGCAAGCGTGGCTTAAGCAGTTGCGACCGACCGACCTGCTGGTGCGCTACGGCGGTGAAGAGTTCACGCTGGTACTGCCGGGTGTCGGGACCGAAGAAGCAGTGCACATGGTCGACCGCCTGCGTGCGCTGGTGCCCGATCGCCAGACGTTCTCTGCCGGCGTCGCCGCCTGGGATGGCAATGAAGCCGGCCCCCAGGTGTTGCAGCGTGCCGACCAGGCGCTATTGCAGGCCAAAAAAGCCGGTCGCAACCGAACCATGGTGGCGGGTAGAGAACCGCAGATCGCGTTGCCGCTGATGGTCGCTTGATGTCACGCCAGCGGATCCTCGTAGTGGAAGACGAACCTGCGATTGCAGACACGATTGTTTATGCATTGACCAGCGACGGCTTTGACCCGCACTGGTGCGCCACCGGCGGTGCCGCGATTGAAGCAGCGCACGCGGGCGACTTTGCGCTGGCAGTGCTCGACGTCGGCTTGCCCGACACCAATGGCTTCGAGCTGTTCAAACGGCTGCAGCAAGAGGGCGCACTGCCCGCAATCTTTTTGACCGCGCGTTCGACCGAGATCGATCGCGTGGTTGGCCTCGAGCTCGGCGCCGACGATTACATCGCGAAGCCATTTTCGCCGCGCGAGCTGGTTGCGCGCGTGCGCACCGTGTTGCGGCGTGTGCAGCGTTCCGCAGTCGACACTCCCACCCCGTCGGCGAGCGGATTCAATGTGGACGACGAGCGCAAATTGATTCGCCTGCACGGCCGGGCGCTTGACCTGTCGCGTACCGAGTATCGGCTGCTCAAGGTGTTGATCGAGCGTCCCGGCCGCGTGTTTTCGCGCGACGAGTTGATGGAGCGCGCCTGGGACGATCCGGCCTCTGCCTTCGATCGCACGGTGGACGCGCACGTGAAAGCGCTGCGCGCAAAGCTGCGCGATGCAGCACCTGATGACGACCCGATCGTTACGCATCGTGGCCTGGGATATTCCCTGCGGGAAGATCGCGGCAATTAGCACGTGGGTAAGCGCACCCGCATCCTGCTCGGTATCGTCGTCGTCTACATCGGTGCGGTTGTATTTCTGCTTTATCGAATCAGCCTTGACATCGATCCGCGATATCGCGAATCGGCTGAAGAATCCCTGGTCGACACCGCACATGTGCTCGCGACGCTGCTCGAGCGCCAGGCATACAGCGGCGTGATTCAGATCGATGAGCTCGAGCGCACGCTGCAGCACGTCGCCAAGCGGCCGCTCAAGGCCAAGATCTTCGCGATCGAAAAAACGGCGGTCGTCCTGCACGTCTACGTAACCGACGCCAGCGGCGTCGTGCTTTACGACTCCGCCGGGCGCGACATCGGACGGGATTACAGCAGCTGGATCGACGTGCGCCGCACGCTCGCCGGCGAGTACGGTGCACGCACCACGCTGGCCGACCCGGCTGATCCGGCATCGGCCGTGATGTACGTCGGCGCGGCGATTCGCGAGCGCGCCACACCGGAGGGCGCCGATCAGATCGTCGGCATGTTGAGCGTCGGCAAGCCGATCGCCGCGTTTTCGCCGTTCGTCGCGAACGCGCGTGAAAAGTTGGTAGTTGCGGGCGTTTTGTCGGTCGCCGCCTTCGCGTTGCTGCTCTTGATCGTCACCGTGTGGCTGGTGCGGCCATTCGGGCTGGTGACCGATCTGTGGCGCGCCTTGCGATCGAAACGCGGCGGTGCGGGACGAGTGCTCAATCCGTTTCGCATCGCGTTTGCCGACATTCGCGACGCGCTTACCGGGAAAAGTTACGTCGAAGAATACGTCGCCACACTGACGCACGAAATAAAAAGTCCACTGGCCGCGATTCGCGGTGCGGCCGAATTGCTGCGCGAACCACTGCCTGAGAATGTGAGAGTGCGCTTTACCGGCAACATTGAAGAACAGGTGGCACGCGCGCAGGACATGGTCGATCGCATGCTCGAACTGTCGGGCCTGGAGCGCCGCGCGGTGATTGTCGAGCACGTGGCCATCAGCGTTGCCAGCCTGGCTGATGCCGTGCGCGCGGAGCTGGCGCCGGTGGCGGTACAGCGCGCGGTGGAGCTTTTCATTGACGTCGACCCTGCGCTCGAGGTGAGCGGTGATCGGTTTCTGCTGCAACGTGCATTGTCGAACCTGGTCAGCAATGCAATTGATTTCGCGCCCAGCGAAAGTGCGGTCACCGTTGATGCTCAGCAATCGCGCGGGCGTATAGAAATCACCGTGCGCGACCGCGGCACTGGGTTACCGCCGTACGCAGAAGAGCGTGCGTTCGACAAATTCTTTTCAACCCCGCGGCCGAACGGCAAGAAAGGCACGGGTCTCGGCCTCGCATTCGTGCGTGAGATTGCACAATTGCATGGCGGCCACGCGCGGCTGGTCAATCACGAAGATGGCGGTGCGCTCGCCACCCTTTCGCTTCCACCGTGGCGGAGCGGATGAAAAAACCCGGGACGAATCGCGGGAGACAACCGAATCACCCGGGGCGGCAGATCGGCGGCCACGACGGCGTCAACCGTGATGCGTTACGCCATCGATCACATTGAGCGCAGGATCAATCGCGCTCGCAGACACTGCATCGCTTTGCAAGTGGCCAGGGGCGGGCGCAGCCGAATAC
>JACCZX010000267.1 GCA_013695705.1 Burkholderiaceae bacterium
GTCTGGAGTCGGTCGTGCGCGACTCAGACACCGTCAGCCGTCATGGCGGCGACGAATTCCTGGTGCTGCTGACCGGAATAACGCGCGCGTCAGACGCTGCTCTGATCGCTGACAAGATCATTGCGGCATTGAGCGCACCGGGTCGAGTGAGCGGGCATGTGCTTCGCTTGTCCGCGAGTGTCGGCGTCGCGGTCTATCCCGAGGACGGCGAGGACGCGGCGACCCTCATCAACCGGGCGGACGCCGCCATGTACCGCTCCAAAAGAAGCGGCCTTGGCGGTTTCGAATTTCACAGCAAAGAGATGTCGAGCGACGGCAGCCTGGAGCTATTCACAGCTGATGCCTTGCCGTAGCCGCTCGCGACGACAGCAGGTGCATTGTTTTCGATAAACGAGAGTTGCATATCGATCGCCTCCATCTCGCACGAGTCGTCGGAGAGATCGTCGTTGCGGTAGCGCACTTGAATGTAGTGCACGAACTCGTGCGCGAGTGAATCGTCGAGCGTGCGATTGCGCTTCTTGTAGTAGCGCGCGTCATCGCTCAGGTAGATCTCGTTGCGCTCGGCTGCGTAGGCGTTGGCGAACACGTGCGGGCGGAACTTCCATTGCGGTGCGATCGCTCGCTGAAACTGGCGCAATGGCGTGTTGCTCTCGAGGAATATTTTTGGAAGCGGCACGTCGGGGCGCAGCGTGACGTTCATCTGTTGCGCGACCTGTTGCAGGATGACGTAGGGGTCGAGCCGTAACGTGACAGTGGCGGTGCGTATTCCACCCGCGCTGACGCCGTTAATGTTGAAGCACAAGCTCATCGCGAGTCCTATCGACCAGCGCAGTAGGCGGCTTGTGACGACTGCATCGAATTTCGCTTTGACCATGGCGCATCGTTGCGCGCAGGTCGTGCACTAGCTAGATGAAGAATCGGCGTGCGAAACAAGGAATATTCGTCAGCCGGCGTAACCGGTTTGCACAAAATCGATTGCCCGGTCATTTGACGGCTGTAAGTAGCGGCCGGCCGGCAACGTAGGCGGCGATATTGTCGAGCACCAACTGCGCCATCGCGCCGCGCGTTTCGTTGGTCGCGCTCGCTTGATGCGGCTGCAGTACGACGTTGTCGAGATTAAATAACCCTTCCGGGACGCGCGGCTCGTCAACGAACACGTCGAGACCGGCGCCGCCAAGTTGGCCGCTGACGAGGAGCTCGACCATCGCTTCCTGGTCGACAACCGAGCCGCGCGAGATGTTGACGAAAATTCCTTTAGGACCGAGCGCAGTTAGCACTTCGCGGCTTATCAGTCCGCGTGTCGCCGCACCGCCGGGGCACGCCGCGACCAGAAAGTCAGCGGAGCGGGCGAGTTCTGTCAGCCGCGGCTCGAAGCGAAAGGGCAGATCCTTCGCCGCCGGTCCATGCCAAGCGATCTGCATATCGAACGCTGCAGCACGGCGCGCGATCGCCTGCCCGATGCGGCCCATGCCGACGATGCCGAGCCGTTTGCCGCTTGCTTTGCTGGCAAGCGCAAATCCTCCCCGCAGCCAGCGACCGTCGCGCACAAAACGATCTGCCGCCGCAATGCGTCGAGCTGTAGCGAGTATCAATCCAATCGCAAGATCGGCGACGTCGTCGGTCAACACATCCGGCGTGTTTGTCACTGCGATGCCACGCTCGCGCGCAGCGGCGAGGTCGACCGAATCGAGGCCAACGCTAAAACATGCAATCAGTTTGAGGGCAGGCAGTTGCTCCATTAACGCGCGCTGAATGCCGGCGCCGCCGCCGCTGGTGACAACCACATCGATGCGCGGTGCAACTTCGGCGATCAATGCTTCGCAGTCTTTAGCCTCCCACAGCAAATGCGTCGTATAGGTCGCTTGCAACGTCGCTTGCGCTGGCTTGTAAAGCGGTGCGACCGCCAGTACTTCGGGTTTCACAGACTTCGCCGCCATGTCTACGAATAGGCGCGGACGTTCTGCCGCTGCTCGCCCAACCCCGCAATTCCCAGCGTGATCACGTCACCGTTTTGCAAGTAGCGCGGCGGCTTCATTCCCATGCCGACACCCGGTGGGGTTCCCGTCGTGATGATGTCGCCCGGCATCAGCGTCATGAACTGGCTGACGTAGCTGACCAGATGCGCGCAGCCGAACACCATCGTCGATGTGTTGCCGCGCTGCATGCGCTGGCCGTTGACGTCGAGCCACATGTCAAGCTTCTGCGGGTCAGGCACGTCGTCGCGCGTCACCAGATAGGGGCCGATCGGGCCGAACGTATCGCAACCCTTGCCCTTGTCCCACTGACTGCCGCGCTCGAGCTGAAACTGGCGCTCCGAGACATCGTTGACGACGCAGTAGCCGGCCACGTGCTCGAG
>JACCZX010000271.1 GCA_013695705.1 Burkholderiaceae bacterium
CGTAACGAACTTCGACGCCAAGCATTCGCGCCGAGCGGTAGTAAGCATTCAGCAGGGCTTTGCCGCCGCCGAGGAAGAATGCATTGGTGCGACCAAGATGAAGCGTGCCGCCGAGCGCGGGTTGAAAGCGCGCGCCATGCCGGCGCATCCACGGCCGCACGCGCGCCGATTCGGTGATCGTCAGCCGCGCCAGCGACTCGTCGGTGAGGCCGCCGGTGACGCGCCACAAATCGTCCCAATATTCGTCCTCGCCGTAACTTTCAATCAGCACGTCTTCCGGCGTGTCGTGCATGCAGCGCAGGTTGCGCGTGTGACGGCTGTTACCGCCGCGAAATTCGATCGGTGCGCATTCGAGCAACAACACCGACGCGCCTGCTTCACGCGCGGTCAATGCCGCGCACAGCGCGGCATTGCCGCCGCCCAGAACCAGCACATCACAGCGCATTCGAGCCAGACTTACTCGATCACAATGCCGGCGCGCTTGACCACCTGCTCCCAACGCGCTTGTTCTTTCTTGATGAACGCGGCGAAGGATTCGGGCCCGCCCTGCCCCGCGACGGCATCGTCCTGCGCAAAACGCTGCGTGATCGCGCCCGTCTTGAGCGCCTTGCTGATTTCTGCCGCCATTTTGTCGACGATCGGCTTCGGTGTGCCGGCAGGAACCATTACGCCGTACCACTGAGAAGTTTCAAAGCCGGCGTAGCCGGTTTCGGCCACCGTCGGCACGTTGGGCAACGACGGAATTCGCTCAGGTGTGCCGACCGCAATCGGTCGTAGCTTGCCGCTTTTGATGTGTCCCATTAATGCCGGCGTTCCCGCCGACGAGGCCTCGGTGCGCCCAGCTAAAAGATCCTGCAATTGCGGCCCGGTGCCTCGGTACGGAACATGCACGACGAAAATGCCCGCGACCGATTTCAGATATTCGAATGCAAGATGTCCGGCGCTTCCGTTACCCGCCGAGCCGTAGTTGAGCTTGCCCGGATTCTTTTTCGCGTACTCGACAAATTCCTTCAGATCCTTTGCCGGCACCTCACTGTTGACCACGAAGACGTTCGGCACGCGCGCCAGCAATGCAACCGGCAAGAACGCCTTGTTGACGTCGTACGGATGCTTTTTCATCGCATACGGATTGACCGCGACGGTGCCGACGTGACCCAGAATGATCGTGTGGCCGTCGGGTGCTGCTGCGGCGACTTCCTGCATCGCGATGGTGCCGGCACCACCCGGTTTGTTTTCGACGTAAACCGACTGCCCCAACTGCTTGGTCAACTCCTGCGCAACGCTGCGCGCGATGATCTCCGAGGTGCCTCCAGGCGCGAACGGCACCACAAAGCGAATCGATTTGGTCGGCCACTCCTGTGCGCCCGCCACCATCGGCAACAGCAATAACGCACTAGTGATCAGACGCTTCAACATACGGTCTCCAGTTCAGGTGCTGCGGGCGCGGCAGCGCAAGCGTAACTTATCGATATCCTTGCCGGGCCCGCTGACTTGATCGTTGCGCACCACCCTGAAGATGACATTGCTGCATGACCTGGTCGATGCCTCGGAGCGGGTCGCCTGCACGCCGAGCCGACGTGCCAAGATCGCCGCTATCGCGCAGCTGCTGCAACACCTGCGGCCCGATGAAATCAGGGTCGGCGTCGCCTTCCTCGCGGGTGAGCTCACGCAGGCGCGCACCGGCATCGGCTACTCGCTGGTTCAAGGCGCGCAGGGGCCCGCTGCTGAAACCGCGAGTCTTCAATTGCTCGACGTTGACCGTGCACTGACGGCAATTGCGCAAACAGCCGGCCGCGGCTCCGTTGCCATGCGTACGCGCCTACTGAGCGAGTTGTTCGCTGCCGCCACGCCGCGCGAACAGTCTTTCCTTGCGCGGCTCTTGCTGGGCGAGCTGCGGCAGGGCGCGCTCGAAGGCTTAATGGTCGATGCGGTGGCAAGTGCGGCCAATATTTCAGCAGCAGACGTTCGCCGCGCCGCGATGATCGCCGGCGGGATCGCTGCCGTCGCAACCCCCGCGATGGTGCAGGGACTCGCGGGACTGCAGGCGTTCTCAATTGCGCTGTTTCAACCGCTCGCGCCCATGCTCGCGCAGCCGGCTGACGACATCGTCGACGCCATCGGGCGTATTCCAAGTGCATCGATCGAATGGAAACTCGACGGAGCGCGAATGCAGGTTCATAAATCAGGTGATCAAGTGCGCCTGTTTTCCAGAACCGGCAACGATCTGACCGCTGCCGCACGCGAGATCGTCGAAACAGTGCAGGCGCTCGATGTGCGCAGCGTGATCCTTGACGGCGAAGCGATCGCACTTGGGCGCGACGGTGCGCCGTATCCTTTTCAGGACACGATGCGGCGCTTCGGCCGTGTTGGCGAGATCGATCGGATGCGTGAAACGTTGCCGCTGTCAGTGTTTTTTTTCGACTGCCTGCAGTTAAACGGCGTCGATCTTGTGAGCCTGCCCGGTAAAAAGCGCTTCGAGGCTTTGGCAAGTGCGGTGCCACCGTCCCTGCTGATTCCGAGAATCGAATCGCCGGACGTGAAGTCAGCGCAGGCGTTCTACGATGACACCGTGCAGCGGTTGCACGAAGGTGTGATGGTCAAGGCGATGGACGCGCCCTATGAGCCAGGCAGCCGCAGCGCCGCTTGGCTTAAAGTCAAACGTGCGCATACGCTCGATCTGGTCGTCATCGCCGCTGAATGGGGCAACGGGCGGCGCCGTGGTTGGCTATCGAACCTACACTTGGCCGCGCGCGATCCAGCAGGCCAT
Organism: Burkholderiaceae bacterium; assembly: GCA_013695705.1. Taxonomy (GTDB): domain Bacteria; phylum Pseudomonadota; class Gammaproteobacteria; order Burkholderiales; family Burkholderiaceae_F; genus JACCZX01. The sequence goes on from JACCZX010000271.1 coordinate 2,768, forward strand.
GATTTCGTGATGCTGGGCAAGACGTTCAAGGGTATGAGTGATGTTGTGCTTGAATGGCAGACCGGCGAATTGCTGGCGCGCACAGTAAGCCGAGAACCATGGGGCGTGCGAGTGCGACCGGAGTTGGTGGTCGAAATCACTTTCAACGATTTGCAGGCGAGCTCGCGTTATCCGGCAGGTCTGGCGCTGCGATTCGCGCGCGTCAAAGGGTACCGGCCTGACAAGAGCGCTGCTGCGGCCGACACGATTGACACAGTGCGCGCCATCTACGCAAGTCAGGCGTCTCCGCATTCAGGCGGTGCTCGCGCGTAGCATTGGGGCACGGCTCTGGTCAAAAAGAATCCGAGATCACGGCAATCGGTTGTCCGCCCCTTGCGCTTGCGCGAGCGGCAATTCATGCTTGCGGCTAATAACAACTACAGACAATACGGAGACACACAATGCTTTCCAAGATCTCAATTCGATTCGCAGCGGCGCTGCTCGCTTTTGCGGTAATAGCCGCACAGGCTGACGTTGCGATCGCGCAGGCTTACCCGACCAAATCGATCCGCATCATGGTGCCCTTCCCGCCTGGCGGGAGTACCGACGCGATGGCACGCAGCCTCGCCGCCGAGTTGTCGAAAGCGCTGGGCCAGCCGGTGGTGGTCGAGAACAAAGCGGGCGCCAACGGCAACATCGGATCCGGCGACATCGCGAAGGCGGCGCCCGACGGTTACTCGCTGCTGTTGTCAGGTGTCGGCACCAACGCGATCAACCATAGTTTGTATCCGAGCATGTCGTACGACTCACTGCGCGACTTCGAGCACATCAGCCTGCTGGCCGAGGGCCCGAATGTGCTGATCGTCAATCCGAACTTTGCGGCCAAGTCGATTCCGGAGCTCGTCGCGATGGCGAAGGCGCAGCCGGGCAAGCTGAACTATGGATCCAATGGCAACGGCTCATCGGGCCGGCTGGCGATGGAAATGCTGCGCCAGGCGACCGGGATGGACATGGTGCACGTGCCGTACAAGGGCGGCGGCCCTTCGATGCTTGCGCTGCTTGCCGGTGAAGTGCCGATGCTGTTTACCAATCAGGATCATGCGCTGCCGCAGGTGAAGGCGGGCAAGGCGCGCGCGATCGGCGTCGCAAGTTTGAAGCGCAACCCTGCCTACCCTGATGTGCCGACGATTGCCGAGCAAGGTGTTCCCGGATTTTCTGCCGTCTCATGGTTCGGTCTCTCGGCACCTGCCAAAACGCCGCCCGACGTGATCAAGAAACTGCACGCTGAGACTCTGAAAATTTTGAATCAGCCCGAATTCAAAGCGCGGCTTGAATCAACCGGTTTCGTGGTCGTCGGCAGTACGCCTGAGCAATTCCGTGCGTTCGTCCAAGCCGAGAACGAGAAGTGGGGAAAGGCAGTCAAGGCATCGGGCGCAACCGTTGAATAAGACGCCGCGCAAGACGCCGGATCAACTGCGTTCGCATCGCTGGTATGGCGCGCAGGACATGCGTGCGTTCGGCCATCGCTCGCGCACGGCGCAGATGGGTTACGACCGCAAGGACTACGTCGGCAAGCCGGTGATCGCGATCATCAATACGTGGAGCGACATCAACCAGTGCCACTCGCATTTCAAGCAGCGCGTCGAAGAGGTTAAGCGCGGTGTGTGGCAGGCCGGCGGATTTCCGGTCGAGATGCCCGCGATGTCGCTCTCGGAGCCGTTTCAGAAACCTTCGGCGATGCTGTATCGAAATTTTCTGGCGATGGAAACTGAAGAGCTGCTGCGCTCGTACCCGGCCGACGGCGCGGTGTTGATGGGCGGCTGCGACAAGACCACGC
>JACCZX010000289.1 GCA_013695705.1 Burkholderiaceae bacterium
GCGATCATCACCACATCTGCGGCGCCGACCGCTTGCGCTGGAGACGATGACACTTCGTCAATAGCGCCGAGCTCTTTCGCTCGCCGCGACGCGCCGGGTTGGCTGTCGAATCCGACAATGCGATCGAACTTGCCCGCTGCTCTAGTCGCCAGCGCAAACGAGCCGCCAATCAGTCCCACACCGATAAGCGCCATCTTCATGAGTACACGGCCGCCAGCGCTTCCGGTAGCGCTTCCAAAAACCTCAAATTTTCTTCCCGCGAGCCGACCGTCACACGCAACCACTCGGGCAAATCGTAGTTGGCAACGGGCCGCACGATAATCCCGCGTCGAAGAAGCCCGTCATAGACGCGCGCTGCATCGCCCACCTTCACTAATACAAAATTGCCGTAGCTCGGCACAAAGTGCAGTTGCAGTGCGCGAAACGCTTCAGACAGCTGTTCAATGCCAGCGCGATTGAGTTGGTAGCTGTCTTCCAAAAACCCGGCATCACCCAGCGCAGCAACGGCGGCGGCCTGCGCGACTGCGTTGACATTGAATGGTTGCCGTACGCGATTTATCAGATCGGTGAGCTCCGGTTGAGCTACACCGTAGCCCACACGCAGCCCAGCGAGCCCGTAGGCCTTCGAAAACGTGCGCGCTATCAACAGATTCGAATATTTTCCCACCCAACCTGTGCTGTCGAACCGCCGCGCGGGTGGCAAGTATTCGTTGTAAGCCTCGTCGATCACCACGACTACGCGCGGCGAAACACGTTTCAGAAAACCTTCGATGAGTTGTGCAGGAACGTGCGTGCCGGTCGGATTGTTCGGATTTGCAACGTAGATCAATGCTGTGTCAGCGGCGATGCTCGCCGACATCGCGTCAAGATCATGGCCGAGATTTTTAGCGGGAGCGACAATCGCTCGCGCGCCGCGCGCCTGGGTGGCTAACGCGTACACCGCGAAGGAATGCTGTGCATAGAGACAACTTCGATCCTGCGTCAGCAAGGCAGCCGCTGCCATTTCAAGAATGTCGTTGCTGCCGTTGCCGAGCGTGATCCAGTCAATCGGAATATTGAACTTGGCCGATAAAGCCGACTTCAAAGCGAAACCATTGCTGTCGGGATAGCGTCCTGCACTAGCCAACGCGCGAGCGACCGCGCGTCGTGCTGACGCAGGCATACCACGCGGATTCTCGTTCGACGCCAGTTTGACGATCGAAGCGGGATCGAGTCCATATTCACGCGCCAGCTCATCGATCGGCTTTCCTGCTTGATAAGGCGCGATGGCTCGTATGTACGCCGGCGCCGCGATCACGGTCGACTCGGTGATCATCGTGTTTCGCTGGGCTCGGCGGGATACGAACCGAGGCATTTGAAGAACGCGCACGCCTGCTGCAGCTCTGTGATGGCGGTTGCAACGTTCGCCTGCTCGGCATGCCCCTCTAGATCGACGTAAAAGTAGTACTCCCAGGTGCCGATGCGCGCCGGCCGCGACTCGAATCGTGTCATCGACACACCGTGCGCTGCCAGCGGCGACAGCATATGAAATACTGCACCTGCCTTGTTGGGCACCGAAAGAATCAGCGAAGTCTTATCGCGTGCCGACGGCGACGACCGCTGCGACGAGCGGTTGCCCAGGACCGCGAAGCGCGTTCGGTTGTGAGTGTCGTCCTGAATCTGCGCAGCGACGATCCGAACGTTGTAGTGAAGCGCCGCCGCGTCGCCAGCAATCGCGGCAGCGGTCACATCTTCGCCAGCAACGCGTGCGGCTTCGGCGTTGCTCGCGACCGATTGCCGTTCCAGCGACGGCCAATGCTGATTGAGCCAGCCGGTACATTGCGCCAACGCTTGGGCGTGCGCACACACTCGGTTGACCCCATCCATCGAGCCGCTTTTCGTCAATAGGTTGTGCCCGATCGGAACCGACACCTCGGCCAGCATCTCGAGCGGAGTTGCGAGCAATAGATCGAGAGTGCGGCTAACGGCGCCCTCGGAAGAATTTTCGAGCGGGACGATCGCCAGATCTGCGCGCCCGGCTTCTGTCGTGCGAAACACTTCATCGAGCGTGGCACAGGGCAAGCCGTTAACACTAGCTCCGAACTGCCGCCGCATTGCCATCTCGGAGAACGTACCAGCGGGCCCGAGGTACGCCACCGTGAGCGGTCGTTCCAGCGCGCGACACGCAGATATCACTTCACGAAAAACGTTGGTGACTTGCTCTGCCGACAGCGGCCCGAGACTCGATGTCGCGGCTCGCTGCAGAACTTCGGCTTCGCGTTCGGGACGAAAAACCGGCGCGCCGACTGCGTGCTTGATACGACCCACATCGATCGCCAACCGCGCGCGCTCGTTTAACAAGCTGAGCAGGCGCGCATCTACCACGTCAATGGCGTCGCGCAGCGATTTGAGTTGAGCGTCAATTGACTCAACCATGGCGACGCTCGAACGACTGCATAAACTCGATCAGCGCTCGCACACCTTGAATCGGCATTGCGTTGTAAATAGAAGCACGCATGCCGCCGACCAGTCGATGCGACGGCCCGGAAGAAAAGTTGTAGACGCGCACGTCAATTCTGTGGCGTCTCGTCCGCTGAACCAGTCTCGTCGGTCGCAACGACCGCCGCGTGGCCGTTCTCGCCATTGACAACATCGCGCTCGACCACTCGCTGCAGGCCGGAAAGCAACGTACCGCCGTCGAGTGCGATTAATGTCACGCCTTGCGTGGCGCGACCCATCTCGCGGATCTCGGATACCCGGGTACGAATCAGCACGCCACCGGTGGTGATCAGCATCACTTCGTCGTCATTGCGCACCAGCGTCGCCGCGACCACTTTGCCGTTTCGCTCGCTGGTGGAAATCGCGATCATGCCGCGTGTCGCGCGTGAGTGGCGCGTGTACTCGGCGATCGGCGTGCGCTTGCCGAATCCGTTTTCGGTCGCAGTTAAAACGCTCGGGGTTGCCTGCGGGTCCGCACTTTGGCGTTCGTCTTCCGCGACCAGCATCGCGATCACCTGTTGGCCACCGTCGAGCCACATGCCGCGCACGCCGCGCGCTTGCCGACCCATTGGCCTGACGTCGTTCTCGTCGAAACGCACCGCTTTGCCGGCGTCGGAGAACAACATCACGTCGTGTTTGCCGTCAGTAATGGCGGCACCGATCAGGTAATCGCCCAGGTCGAGGTCGACCGCGATGATGCCCGCCTTGCGTGGATTTGAAAAATCGGTCAGCGCAGTTTTCTTGACGGTGCCCATCGCGGTGGCCATGAACACGAAATGCTCAGCGTCGTATTGCTTGATCGGCAACACGACGGTGATTTTCTCGTTCTCCATCAACGGGAACATGTTGACGATCGGCCGCCCGCGCGCGTTGCGCTGACCCTGCGGTACTTCCCACACTTTCAACCAGTACAAACGGCCGCGATCCGAAAAGCACAGGATGGTGTCGTGCGTATTGGCAATGAAAAGTTGATCGATCCAGTCGTCATCACGGGTTGATGCAGCCTGCTTGCCGCGACCGCCGCGGCGCTGCGCGCGGTAATCCGCCAGCGGCTGACTCTTGATGTAACCAGTGTGCGAAAGCGTCACGACCATGTCTTCCGGCGTGATCAAATCCTCGGTGATCAAGTCCTGCGCACTGCGCACTATCTCCGAGCGCCGCGCATCGCCAAACTCGCTTTTAAGCGCCAGCAATTCATCGCTGATGATGTCGGTAATGCGCGCAGGCGTCGCCAACACGCTCAGCAGATCGGTAATCTGCTCCATTACCTCGCGATACTCGCTGACGATCTTGTCCTGCTCCAGGCCGGTCAACCGCTGCAGCCGCATTTGCAGAATCTGCTCAGCTTGCTCGTGCGACAGACGGTAAAGACCGTCGTCGAGCAGGCCGAAGCGCGGATCCATCGCCTCCGGGCGGTAGACGCCCATGTCGAGCCCCGCGCGCGTCAGCATCTCGCGCACCACCGAGGAATCCCACGCGCGGCTCATCAAATCGACCTTCGCCACCGGCGGCGTCGGAGCCGCCTTGATCAGCGCAATGAACTCATCGATATTGGCCAGCGCCACCGCCAGTCCCTCGAGTACATGGCCACGCCGACGCGCCTCGCGCAGCTCGAACATCGTGCGACGGGTGATCACCTCACGCCGATGCGACAAAAACGCGTCGAGCATCTGCCGCAGGTTCAACACGCGCGGCTGGCCGTCGACCAGCGCCACCATATTGATGCCGAACGTATCCTGTAGCTGCGACTGTTTGTACAAATTGTTCAGCACCACTTCGGGCAGCTCATTTCGCTTGAGCTCGAACACGACGCGCATGCCGGATTTATCCGACTCATCGCGTATGTCCGAGATGCCCTCGATGCGCTTCTCATTGACCATCTCGGCGATGCGCTCGAGCAGTACGCGCTTGTTCACCTGATAAGGCAGCTCATCGATGATGATCGCCGAGCGTGCACCCTTGTCGATTTCTTCAAAGTGCGCCTTGGCGCGCATCACCACGCGGCCGCGGCCGGTGCGATATCCCTCGCGCACGCCCTCGACGCCGTAGATGATTCCAGCGGTCGGAAAGTCGGGTGCCGGAATCAGCTCGATCAATTCATCGACGGTGGTTTGTGGATGGCGCAACAGCATCAGGCAGCCATCGATCACTTCGCCGAGGTTATGCGGCGGGATGTTGGTCGCCATGCCGACTGCGATCCCGGCCGATCCGTTGATCAGCAGGTTCGGCACGCGCGCCGGCAACACCAGCGGTTCCTGCTCCTTGCCGTCGTAATTGGGCGCGAAATCGACCGTCTCCTTGTCGATATCGAGCAACAGCGACGCTGCGATCTTCGATAACCGGCTCTCGGTGTAACGCATCGCAGCCGGATTGTCGCCATCAACCGACCCGAAATTGCCCTGCCCGTCGATCAGCAGATAGCGCAACGAAAATGGCTGCGCCATTCTGACCAGCGTGTCGTAGATCGCCTGGTCGCCATGCGGGTGATATTTGCCCATCACGTCGCCGACCACGC